>JBFZEF010000035.1:0-25060 GCA_041307045.1 Halioglobus sp. | reverse complement strand
CGGTAGCGGCAGCGCTGCCTGCAACTGTTCGGCGAAGCCCATGCCGTTGGAGAGCAACAGCACCTCGCTGGCGCTGTCCAGGCGGTGGGCCACGGACAGGACGGCCGCGCATACATCCTGGGCCTTGGTGGTCACCAGCAGGTGGCTGATGTGATCGGAATCGGACGGCAAGGACACAGGCAGTTCCGCACTGCTGGCGCTTCCCTCCCGCTCCACTGTTACCGTCACCGGCGCGGCGCCACAGCCCTGGCGCAGCAGCAGCGTAGTGGGGCACCCGGCCCGCTGCAGCGCAGTGGCAAACAGGCAACCGATCGCGCCCGCGCCCAGCACGTGCCAGCTGTCCGGCATCAGCATTTTCGCCCGGTGGCCGGGATTGTAAACTTGCTGCAGCCCATTACTATGTAGCTCCAGATGTTGTGCGCAATTCGGGGATATGCACTATGCCATCTTTTGATATTGTTTCGGAAGTTGATCTGCACCAGCTGACCAACGCGGTCGACCAGGCCGGCCGGATCGTCGCCAATCGCTTCGATTTCAAGGGTGTCCAGGCCTCATTCGAACGCGAGGAGCGGACCCTGATCCTCACCGCCGAAGCCGAGTTCCAGGTGAACCAGATGGAGGACATGCTGCGCACCGCGCTGATCAAGTGCGAGATCGACCCCGCCGCCATGGATTGCGGCAAGCCGGTGACCACGGGCAAGCAGGTCAAGCAGACCGTGGTCCTGCGCCACGGCCTTGACAGCGCCCAGTGCAAGGCCATCGTCAAGCAGGTCAAGGATGCCAAGCTGAAGGTGCAGGCCCAGATCCAGGGCGACCAGGTGCGTGTCACCGGCAAGAAGCGCGACGACCTGCAACAGGCCATCGCACTGTTGCGCCAGGCGGATATCGGGGTGCCGCTGCAGTTTACCAATTTCAGGGACTAGCGAGCTGTTCCCCCAGGCACTGCAGCTTTTCCTGCAGTGACGCATCATCCAGGCCGGGGTGGTCCTGCACCAGGTACCACATGAGTTCCAGGTAGCGATAGACGCAGCCGAAACCCGCGACCAGGTGTCGCTCGGCCGCCGCGGCGGGCCTGCCCAGGTAGGTCTCGAGCAGCAGTTCAGCGTCCTGCGGATGCAGGGAATCCCCGGCGATGACTACCGCCAGGTCATACCAGGGGTTGCCCATCGCGCTGTATTCCCAGTCCAGCGCGAACAGCCTGCCGCCGCTGTAGAGGCGGTTGGCCCGCAACAGGTCGTGGTGGCAGTGCACCGCTGGGCAGGGCACTTGCAGGGCGCTCGCCAGCCTGGCCCTGACGGCCGTTTGGTAGCTTCCCAGTTGCTGCGCCCGCGCCGGGGCCCGCTGGGCCAGCCGTTTCTCGTAGCCCAGCAGGCGCTCTGGAAGGTCGAGGCGCTGGTGCCGCGGCGGCAGCTGGTGAATGCGGCGCAGCAGTCGGGCTATGTCGGCGATGACCAGGGGCTGGCGCGGGTCGGGCTCGAGGTAATCGCACACCAGGCTGCCCAGTTCCGGGTTGAAATAGCGCGGCCGCGGTGCGAGCCCCGCCAGGCAGGCCGCTCCCAGGCTGCGCCACTCACCCTGGCGGCTGAGGCTGTGCGGGGCGGGGTCGTTGCCGTCAATGCGCACCACGAAGCGACGCCCCGCCTCAACCAGCACACTGACGTTGCTCAGCCCCGCACCCAGTAGCGTTAACGTGCGCGGGGGCGCCGGCAGGACAGGGTCGCAGTCCCAGTGCCGCCACTGCGCCAGAGTTTGCTCCAGCCTCAGCCGGATGTTGCCTGGTAGTGATGCAACCATCTGCGATATCCAAACAAGACGATGACCAGGTAGAGGGCGAACAAGCCGGCGGTCAGGTACAGCGCCCGGTCGAGGTAAAGATAAATCGACACGCTGTCGATCAGCAGCCAGTACAGCCAGTTTTCCAGGATCTTGCGCGCCACCATCCAGGTGGTCAGTATGCTGCCCCAGGTTGTGAAGGAGTCCAGGTAGGGCAGGGCAGCATCCGTGTAGTGCTGCAAAAGGGCGCCGCTCGCGGCGGAGGCCAGCAGCACCGCCGCGAGCGCGGCCAGGTGCTGGCGGGCGTACCAGCGGGAGATGGCGAGCGGCGCATGAGCGGCGCCGCCGCGTTGCCACTGCCGCCAGCCGTACACGGCCATCACCAGGTAATAGACCTGGAGGGCCGACTGCATGAGCAGGTCCACACGCCAGTACAGGACCAGGAAAATGCCGGTGCTGATAAATGCCGCATACCAGCACCACAGGCTCTCGCGCACGGCCAGCAGCAGGTAGGCAACGCCCAGGGTCACGGCCACAGCCTCCCACACCGACATGGCGCGGGCGGCTTCCAGCAGGGCAGTCGCCAGGCCGGATTCGCTCATCGTAGCGGCTCTATGTCTGGTTTCACGCTTAATCCTCGTCTACGCAATTGAGATCAGATCAGAAAGTGACGCTGGTGCTCACCCCCACCACCCGGGGTTCGCCGTACTGGTAATAGGGTTCCACTGCGTAGTCCTTGCGGGGATCGTTGCCGAACTCGCCGAATCCGCGCACATAATAGTTCTCGTCGGCGAGGTTGCGGCCCCACAGGGCCAGTGACCAGCGCTCACCGGTATAGCCCAGGCGCGCATTCAATAAGCTGTAGGCCGGTGACACCAGTTCATGGCGGTCGGAAAAATAGGCGCTGTCGCGACCTTCCAGGTCCAGCCGCAGGTAGAATCCCCTGGCGAAATCATAGCGCCCGCCCACGGCATACTGGTAGTGGGGCGCCTGCGCCTGGTCGCGACCGGACAGGTCATTGCCCGCGGGGTCGGTGTACTGGTCGAACTCGGCTCGCAGCAGGCCGAGATGTGCGAACAGCGCCAGGTTCTCGCTGGCCAGCCAGTCCAGCTCAAGCTCCGTACCGTAGTTGTTGCCCTGCGCTGCATTGCTGGTGTAATCGATAAAAGCTGTACTGCCATCCGGTCGGGGGATGACCAGCGAACCCCGGACCTGCTGGTCTTTGCGGTCCATGTAGAACAGCGCCAGCCGGGCCTGTAGTCTTTCAGCCAGGAGGCTGCCCTTGAAACCCAGCTCGTAGTTGACCAGGTATTCCTCGTCGAACTGCCGCAGCTCCTGCAACTGTGAGCTGATGTCCGGGTCGTCGCTGGTTTCCAGGCTGGACAGAATGGCGGCGTTGACGCCGTTGGCGCGATAGCCGCGGGAGACGGCGCCGTACACCATGTGCTCGGCGCTGGCCTGGTATTCCAGGGCGGCGCGACCACCCCACAGGGTCTTGGCAGGGTCGCTGTCGACGCCGTTGTTGTCCTGGTAATCGGTCAGCCGCCGCTCGAGGCGCAATCCGTTGACCAGCTTGAAGCGCTCGCCCAGTTGGGAGTCCAACTGCCCGAACAGGGCGTAGGTGTCGGTGTTGTAGCGGCTGTTGAAGTCATTGTCTAGATAGGTGTAGCGGCGCTCCAGCTGCTCCTGGTCGCCCAGGTAATAAACCCCGGCTACCCAGTCCGTGCTGCCTGCGAAGAGGCGGCCGCGCTCGTTGGACACCACCCTGGCGGATGCGCTGTAGCTGTCGCGCTCGCGCTGGTAGCGATCGGTCGAGGTGTACTCCAGGCCCGGCGCGATACCTACATAGCTCCAGTCCTCGTCGAAGCTGTAGACACTCGCGGTTGTGGCCCCCGTCAGGGCTGTTTGCAACTGCACCAGGTCCAGTTCCCGCTGCCAATCCAGCCCCAGGGCGCTGGTTTCCTGCCGGTCCACGCCGGGCTCATCGGACAGGGTATGGCGGGTGTTGTCCAGGGAGAACGCGTCGTAGCCGTTATCGATGTCGAAGTACATAGCGGTCAGATCCACGGTGTCCCGCGAACCCGGCAGCCAGCGCAGTTTAGCGCGCAGGGTGGTTTCATCCTGGCCGTTGGTATCGTCCCGGTCGAGGTAGTCATTCTCGATGAATCCATCACTCTGGAAGCGGTTGACCGCCAGGCGGTAGAGCAGAGCATCGCCCTGCAGCGGGCCGGTGCTCACGACGCCGGCGTTCCAGCTGGCGTAATCGGCGGCGCCGGCCTCCACCCGCAGGCCGGGCTCAGCCTCGGGCTGGCCTGAGCGAATATCGATCAGGCCAGCCAGGGCGTTGGCCCCGTGCAGGGTGCCCTGGGGTCCCCGCAGGATTTCCACCTGCTGCACATCGAACATTGTGCCGGCGCCGCCCAGGCCGCTGAAGTCGATGCCATCGATGACCAGGCCGATGGAAGGGTTGAGGGGTTCCTGGAACTGGCTGCGTTCGCCCACCCCCCTGATCTGGAAGAACCGCGCCCGTGAGCTGCCCCCGGCAAAATTGACATTGGGAGCAAGGTTGAGAATGCCCTCCAGGTGCTGCGCCTCCCGTTCGCGGATATCCCGGGCGCTGATCACGCTGATACTGCCTATCTGGCCCAGCAGCGGTGCGGGTCGCAATTCGGCGGTCACCACCACCTCCTCCAGCGCCGGCGGTTCCGCCCAGGCGGGGGCCGCCACGGCGCAGAGCGCGGCCAGGGTTTGGGCGATGTGCTTCATGTCGTGCGCCTCACAGCGGACCGGGTCAGGGTGGAGCCGGTTGGCGGCGCGGTAAGGTGGGGAGGGGGATCGAGCGGGCTACACCTCTCCCTACGCCGGCATTAACCGGATCAGGTTCAAAGGGTTCACCATTTCGGTATCTCAGGCCGACTTCAGTACAGCTTCGGGCCACCCCCAGGTTTGCATCGCGAGTATAGGGCGCTTACACTGGGTTGCCAATAAAATTGACGACCGGGCGCCCTTGGCAGCCCGGCGCGGTGTGGCCTGAGCGGTAACCGGGGCGGCAGTTGTGGTAGATAACCAGGGTTCTTATAGCGTGAATGAAGAAATCGAGGGCGCACCGCCGGCGGTGTCCAGGGCCGAGCTGCGGGAGCGAAGACTGGCGGAAACCATTACTGTAAACCGCTATCTCTACCAGCAGACCCAGCAACTGGAACACATGTTGCTGGAGGCCGACGATCTGGATGCCCTGTTGGAGGTCCTGCTGGTCAGCATGCCGCGCCATTTCTCCTTTCGGGTTGCGGAACTCTGGCTTTACGATCCGGAGAATGTACTGGCTGAACTTATTGTCGGGGGCCAGCGCTACGGACACAGCCTGCAACTGCAACAGGACGCATTCATCATGCAGGAACTGTATGAGCTGGAACCGGATATCCTGTTGCTCACACCTACCGATACCCGCATGTTCGAGGTGCTCAAGCACGAGCAGGGGATTGACTACGCCCTGCTGCTGCCCCTGACCGACGGCGGGCGCATTATCGGCAGCCTGCACCTGGGCTTGCAGGACGATACCCTGGTGGTGGGCAGGCCCGAGCAGGAACTGATCGCGCATCTGGCCACCATGATCTCCGCCTGTTTCAAGTCCGCGGTAGCACGGCAACAGGTTTCCCGCCTGACCCTGCTCGATCCCCTTACCCAGATCAGCAACCTGCGCGGCTTCGAGAAAGATATCGCCCGGGAAATCGCCCGGGCTCGCAGGGCGGACAAGCCTCTGACGGTCCTGGTCATGGAGATCGATGAGTTTGACGACCTGTATGACCATTATGGCGAGCGCAGTGGCCAGTTCGTGGTGAAGAAAGTCGCTGAACGCATATCCTCCGACCTGCGCGCGACGGATATGATGGCGCGCCTGGCACGCTCAAGAATTGCCCTGCTGATCCCCGCCAGCGGCGAGATGCTGGGCCGCGATATCGGCGAGCGGATGCGCGCCGATATCGCGGGCTTTGCGGTCGACGATGGTCGCGGCGCCGTGCTGCACGTGACCGTGAGTGTCGGCATGGTGACCTGGGAGCCACAGCAGTACCCCGCGGTGGACCTGCCCCACCTGGCCAGGCAGATGGAAACCGTGGCGAACAAGGCTCTGGCGCTGTCCCAGGCCAAGGGCGGGAATCGGGTCACCCTGTCCCGGCTCAGCACCCTGATTTCCTGAGAGACCAGGCTATGACCGACGCCAATCCCAGAAAGCTCGAGGGCCTGTTCGAGAACAACCGGCGCTGGGCTCAGGCCATCAGCACCAGCGATCCCGACTTCTTCGCCAAGCTTGCGGCCCAGCAGAGCCCCGAGTACCTGTGGATAGGTTGTTCGGACAGCCGGGTGCCGGCCAACCAGATTGTCGACCTGTTGCCGGGGGAGATATTCGTGCACCGCAACGTCGCCAACATGGTGGTGCACACCGATTTCAACTGCCTCACCGTGTTGCAGTACGCCGTCGACGTGCTCAAGGTGAAGCACGTCATCGTCGTCGGCCATTACGGCTGTGGTGGCGTGCGGGCGGCTTATGAGGACCAGGACAACGGCCTGATCGATAACTGGCTACGCAACATCAAGGATGTCCTGTACCGTTCCCGGGCGCGAATCAATGCCCTTCCTGACGACAATGCCCGGCTCAACCTGCTGTGCGAACTCAATGTCATCGCCCAGGTGGCCAATGTCTGCCATACCACGATCGCCCAGAACGCCTGGCAGAGGGGGCAGCCGCTCACTGTGCACGGCTGGGTGTACAGCCTCGATGATGGCCTGTTGAAGGACCTGGATTGTTCGGTGGACAGCGTCGAACAGATTCCGGAAGTCTACCGGGTGCAATCCTGAGCGCGATGCTGCCAACGGGCGGTTCCCTGTAGTCATGTCCGGCACCCCGTCCCCCGCTATGCTGCAGGAGGCGCTGGCCAGCGGCCGCCTCTGGCGAGAATTCTGCGACGGGCTGAAGCTGGCCGGCGAGCAGGTGCTTGCGGCTGATACGCCGGCGGACGGCCTTACCCGGGCGGAGGGCTATCGCTACCTCAGCCGCCTGCTGCGGCTGGGGCTGGAGAAGTATGTCGAGTTCGGCGCTGCGGATTTTCCCCAGTTCTATTCCCTCTCCCATGAAACAGCCAAAATTGGCAATGACAACCCTGATAACTTTTACCTGAATTGCGCGGTGGATGGCAGCCGGGACTACCGCATCAGCGGCAACCGGGGCTCAGTCGCCTACCTCAGCATCGAGACCAAGGCCGGTTCCTTCGCCGGGGGCGGGGATATGGCGCCCACCGGGCATGTGAACGTGGATGACCTGGCGGTCGCGGCCAACGGCGACTTCGAGCTGGTGGTCAGCGCCCGGGAACAGGCGGGCAACTGGCTGCCCATGACGCCCGCATCGGACAATATACTGGTGCGGCAGACATTTCGGGAGCGGGCCCGGGAGCAGCGCGCGAAGCTGCGCATCGAATGCCTGAATCCGCGGGGAACCTCCGACCTTGATCCGGCGGGATTTGCGCGGCAGCTGGCACAAGTGGCGCCGTTTGTCGCCGGCACGGCGGGACTGTTCAGGCAGTGGATGGGCGTGTTCAGCGACCACCTCAACCGGCTGCCCCCCAACGATCAGCAGATGTGCCTGCGCGCCGGTGGTGACCCGGCTATCTTCTACCACAACAGCCGCTGGCAACTGGCGCCGGATGAAGTGCTGTTGATCGAGTTCACCCCGCCTCGGGTCTGCCGCGCCTGGAATTTCCAGCTGTCAAACCACTGGATGGAATCCCTCGATTACCGCTACCACCGGATCTGCGTCAACAACCACAGTGCTGTAGCGCAAGCGAACGGCAGTGTGCGTATCGTGGTCAGCCACCAGTGCGACCCGGGACATTTGGCCGGGTCCTTCCCCAACTGGCTCGAGACCGCGGGCCACAGCCATGGTGCCATGTTGCTGCGCTATGTGGCGGCGGAGGATTACCCGCCGGTGCACACCCGGGTGCTGAAGCTGGCTGAGCTGGGGCGAGAGCGAACGGGGGAAATGGCATGAGCGAGCTGGATTTCGACACCGATGCGGTGGTGGCTGCGGCGCGGGCCGTGGATGGCCTGCGGGATTTTGGCGAAGACAGCTACCGCGAACCACTGGAAAAACTGCTCTGGTCCCTGCAGCATGAGGCCCGGCTGAATGCCACGGGCCGCCTGGTGCTGCGCCAGCGCATGGTGGATATTCTCGCCACCCGCCTGCGAGTGCAGTACTACCTGCAGCGCTTCCCGGAAATCGCCGAGGAGGAAATCAGCGCGCCCCTGTTCATCGTCGGCCTGCCGCGCACGGGCACCACGATGCTGCACCGCACCATAGCCGCGGATCACCGCATGTACGCGCCGCTGTGGTACGAAGTGCGCTACCCCAGCCCGTCCCTCGACTGGGATTTTACCGCCGCGGGCGACGCCCGCATCGGGGCGGCCAAGGCGGAGATGGCGGCCATACTGGCGGCCAACCCGGGCCTGCTGGCCATTCACCCCATGGACGCCATGGGGCCGGACGAGGACATCATGCTGCTGGAGCAGTCCTTTTACAGTTTCAATACCCAGGCCTATGCCAATCTGCCCTCATTTGACGCCTGGATCGAGAGCCGGGACCACACCCCCGGCTACGAGTATTTCCGTCTCCTGCTGCAGTTTCTGCAGTGGCAGAAAAAACGCAGTGGACAGCAGGGCCAGCGCTGGACCCTGAAGGCGCCCCATCACCTGCATTACATGGACCTGGTGTTCAAGGTGTTTCCCGATGCGAAAGTGGTACAATCCCATCGCGATCCGGTGGAGACCCTGCCCTCGCTGACCAGCCTGATCGCCGGCATGTGGGTGATTTACTCGGATGTGGCCGATCCCGTCGAGGTGGGCAGGCAGTGGTCCCGCAAGTTTGCCAGTGGTATGCAGCACACCATGGCGGTGCGTGAACAGCTGGGCGAGGCGCGGTTCCTGGACCTGTGGTTTGAAGATACCGTGAACCAGCCGCTGGCGGAAATACGCAAGGTGTATGATTTCCTCGGCATGGAGCTGACTGATGAGGCCCAGGCGGAAATGGCGCGCTGGCAGGCGTTTAACCGCCGCGAGCTGCGCCCCGCCCACGATTACACCCTGGAGCAGTTCGGTTTTACCGAGGCAGGCCTCAAGCAGCAGTTTCGCGCCTACCGCGAACGATTCATGCGGTGAACTGCAACAGCGGGACAGATTCTGATAAATACGCTCAATAGAGAGGGCATCATGGCGGAACAGAAAGCAACCAACGTGCACTGGCACGAGGGCGATATCACCCGGGAGCACCGCGCGAGAATTCTTGGCCACAGGGGCGCAACCCTGTGGTTTACCGGTCTGTCCGGCAGCGGCAAGAGCACCGTGGCCGTGGAATTGGAGGGCATCCTCAACGAGATGGGTGTGCTGGCCTATCGCCTGGATGGCGACAATGTGCGCATGGGCATCAACAAGAACCTCGGCTTTTCCGCCGAAGACAGGACCGAGAATATCCGCCGCATCGGCGAGGTGGCCAAGTTGTTTGTCGATGCCGGGGTGATAGCGCTCAGCAGCTTTATCAGCCCCTATGCCGCGGATCGCGACCAGGTGCGCGCGCTGCATGAGGCCGCTGGCATGGACTTCATCGAGGTCTATGTGGACTGTTCGCTGGCGGCGGCCGAGAGCCGGGATCCCAAGGGTCTTTACAAGAAAGCGCGGGCGGGGGAAATCAAGAACTTTACCGGTATCGATGACCCCTACGAGGCCCCCGCCAAACCGGAAATTCACCTCCACTCAGACCAGCAGACCCTGGCCGAAGAGGTCCAGCAGATTCTCAGCGTGCTGCGCGAGCGCGGCATAATCACTTCCTGAACAGGAGCCAGCGATGATCAAGCCCCACGGTTCTGACGAACTCAACCCATTATTCGTGTACGACAGCCAGCAGCGCCATGCGCTGCTGGCGGAGGCCGCGACGCTTCCCTCCCTGTTGTTGAATTCCGCCGCGGCCGCCAACGCCGTGATGCTGGGAGGCGGGTATTTCAACCCGCTGACCGGGTATATGAACCTGGCGGATGCCCTCAGCGTCGCCGAGAAGATGCATACGGTCGACGGCCTGTTCTTCCCGGTGCCCATCCTCAACCGCACCAGTGAAGCCGGCGTCAAGGCAGGCAGCCGTATCGCCCTGCGCGATCCCAATGTCGAGGGTACGCCGGTGCTGGCGATAATGGATGTCGAGGCGGTGGAGGAACTCAGCGAGGCGCAGGGCAACTTCATGGCCCGGAAGATCTTCCGCACCCTGGACCCCAAGCACCCCGGCGTGGCCACCTGGAACGGGTTGGGCCAGTTCGTGCTCTCCGGCCCTATCCAGGTACTGAATTTTTCCTACTTCCAGACCGATTTCCCGGATACCTTCCGCACCGCGGTGGAGATTCGCAACGAGATCACCGAGCATGGCTGGGAGAAGGTCGTGGCATTCCAGACCCGCAACCCCATGCACCGGGCCCACGAGGAACTCTGCCGGATGGCCATGGAGCAACTCAAGGCCGATGGCATCCTCATCCACATGCTGCTGGGCAAGCTCAAGCCGGGTGATATCCCCGCCGACGTGCGCGACGCTTCCATCCGCAAGATGGTGGAAATTTATTTTCCGCCGAATACGGTAATGGTAACCGGCTATGGTTTCGACATGCTCTACGCCGGTCCCCGGGAGGCGGTGCTGCACGCCCTGTTCCGCCAGAATTGCGGCTGCACCCACCTGATCGTGGGCCGCGACCATGCCGGGGTGGGAGACTACTACGGTGGTTTCGATGCCCAGACGATTTTCGACGACGAGGTCCCGCCCCACGCCCTGCAACTGCAGATCTTCCGGGCCGACCATACCGCATACAGCAAGAAACTGAACAAGGTGGTGATGATGTGCGATGTGCCTGATCATACCCCGGATGATTTCGTACTGTTGTCAGGTACTGCGGTGCGGGAAATGCTTGGCAAGGGTATCGCGCCGCCGCCGGAGTTTTCCCGGCCCGAGGTTGCAAAGATACTCTCGGATTATTACCAGGCGCTGGACGCCTGACGCAGGAGGTGCGGTTTGCCGGCCCAGGGGCTCAGCAGTTCCGGTGACAGTCTGCGGCGCGGGACTGATGTCATCGAGGCCGCACTGCGCCGGCTGACCCGGCCGGAGAGTGTGCGGCGCCTGCGCCAGGGTCTGGTGCTGCTGTTTTCAGTCTGGGCTGTCATCGCCCTGTCACAATTGATCTGGACACTGCTGCCCGATGGCGGCAGCCCCTGGCCGGACGATGCCGAGGTGATCAATCCGGTTGCGCTTGCCGCCCCCACCACCAGCGCGGAGTCGGTTGACCTGGCGCGGGTCCGGGCCTGGCGCCTGTTCGGCGAGGCCGGCGCCCAGCCCGCCCCCGGCGTGGTAGCGGAGCCGGCCCAGGCCGAGCCTGCCGCCGCCCGGGATGGAATCGAGAAGGGCGCGCCCGAAACCCGCCTCGCGGCCAAGCTGCGCGGTGTGGTCGCTTCCAGCCAGGACGGCTCGGGTTACGCCATCATTGAAATCAACTCGCAGCAGGACATCTACCGGGTGGATGACAAGCTCCCCCTGCCGGGGCAGGTCCTGCTGGCGAAGGTGTTGTCGGGGAAAGTGGTGTTGGACAATGGCGGCACCTATGAGTTGCTGCCCCTGTTCGAGGATTCCGGCCTCGATGCGCAGTTGCTGCAGCCCCCTGCCCAGGCCCAGGAGCCGGCCGGGGAACCGCAGGCCAGCGCCGGCGGCTCAGTGTCCGCCGTGGCCAGGTCTTATCGGGAGCGCCTGTACCAGAACCCCCAGTCGCTGGCTGATGTGGTGACGGTGAGCGCGGTGCGGGAAAACGGCGAATTGCTGGGTTACCGTATTGCGCCGGGGAAGGAACAGGAGCAGTTTGCACTGCTGGGTTTCCAGCCGGGTGACCTGGTGACCGTTGTGAATGGCATAGCGCTCAATGATCCTGCCAATACCCTGCGCCTGTACCAGACCATGCGCTCGGCGGGCGAGGCGGTGTTCGACCTGCAGCGTGGCGGCGTGGCGGTGACCGTCAGCGTCAGCCTCGGCGAAGATGCGCAGCCTGGTGAGCAGGCGATGACTGAATAAGCACAGAGGAATCGAGTCAATTGAACAGTGTGAACCGATCGGCCCGCAAGGCACTGCTGACAGCCCTGGTTTTTCTGACCCTGGGTACGGGCGGCGCGCTGGCCCAGGATTTCACGGTCAACCTCAAGGAGACCGATATCCAGGAGCTGATCAAGTTCGTGGCGGAGGCCACCGGCACCACCATCGTGGTGGACCCGTCAGTGAAGGGCAAGGTCAAGGTGGTGTCCAGCAAGCCGGTATCCAGGGAGGAGCTGTACGAACTGTTCCTGTCGATCCTGGATGTACATGGCTACACCGCGGTGCGCTCCGCCGGTGTGATACGGGTGATCCAGAACAAGGACGCGCGTTCGGCGCCGGTGCAGGTGCGCGATGGCCGCTCGGGCGACGGCAGTGACGAATATGTCACCGAGGTCATCAGGCTCGACAATATCTCTGCGGCGAAGCTCATCCCGGTGCTGCGCCCGCTGGTGCCGCAGCAGGCGCACATGGCGGCCTACGCCCCCAGCAACGCCATCATTATTTCGGACCTGTCCTCCAATATTGACCGGATCCGCGACATCATCCAGCGCATGGACAGTTCCGCCGTCCAACAGACCGATATCATCAAGCTGCGCTACGGGGTGGCGGAAAACGTGGTGGCCATGCTCGACCAGTTGACCAAATCCGAGGCGAAGCAGAGCGGCGGCGAGTCGGAGGTGTTGCTGGTGGCGGACACCCGCACCAACAGCGTGCTGGTCAGCGGGGATGAACTGGAGCGGGCGCGGATCCGCAGGCTGGTGGAGTACCTGGACACGCCACTGGAGCAGAGCGGGAACGTCAAGGTGGTCTACCTCGAATACGCCCAGGCCAGCGAAATCGCCGATGTGCTGACCCGGGTGATGCAGAATATCAACCGGCTCGATACCAGCGAGGGCGCCAAGAAACCCCGTACCGACAACTCGGCCACCATCGAGGCCGACGAGGGTACCAACTCCCTGATTATCACGGCGGAGACCGATGAAATGGCCGCCATCGAGGCGGTAATACGCCGCCTCGATATCCGCCGGGCCCAGGTGCTGGTGGAGGCCATTATCGTTGAGATGGAAGTCAACAACGGCCAGGACCTCGGCCTGCAGTGGTTGTTTGCCGACGACAGTGGCGCCTTTGGCAGCAATATCAACGCCGCCGATGCCCGCGCGCGCAACATCGCCGATGCGCTGCTGCCGGAAGACGGCAGCGATGGCGACGTCAGCCTGGGTGGCCTGGCGGGCGCGCTGGCCAGGACGGGTGGCACTACCATGGGCTGGGGCCAGATCAGTGACAGCCTGACCATGGCGGTGATTTTAACGGCGCTCAAGGAGCAGAATAACGCCAACATCCTGTCCACTCCCAGCCTGCTCACCCTGGATAACCAGGAGGCGTATATCACCGTCGGCCAGAACGTGCCCTTCGTTACCGGCTCCTATACCAATACCGGGGCCGGGGGCGACGGCGCCCAGAACCCTTTCCAGACCATCGAGCGCCAGAACGTGGGTATTACCCTTACCGTGACGCCCCAGGTCAACGAGGGTGATTCGGTGGTGCTGGACATCGTGCAGGAGGTGTCCAGCCTCAGCGGCCTGACCGCGGTTGCCTCCGACCTGATTACCAACGAGCGCAGGATCCAGACCAAGGTGCTGGCCCAGGATGGACGGGTGGTGGTGCTCGGTGGCCTGATCAAGGACGACGTGCAGGACGGCACCCAGAGTGTGCCTTTCCTGGGGGATATCCCCGTGCTCGGTCGCCTGTTTCGCACCGACGGGGTCAAGGTCGTCAAGACCAACCTGCTCGTTTTCATCCGCCCCACCATCATTCGCGATAATGACGGCCTGGCCGGCGCCACCGCGGACAAGTACCGCTATATCCGCGACAAGCAGTTGCAGCTGCGCGAGCAGGGCCTGGAATTCTTTGACGACGAAAATGTACCCCTGCTGCCCGAGTGGGAGGAACAGCTCAGGCAGCTGGAGCAGGTCCAGTCCCCGGCTGCTGGCGCGGTGCAACCGGGCGCGGTGCCAACCGGCGCGGTGCCGGGGAGCCCGTGATGGCCGAGCTCGCACCGGCCAACCAGGCCGCTGCCGGGGAATCGGCCGCTCGCCCCCGCAGCCTGCCCTTCGCCTACGCCAAGCTCAACGGCGTGCTGCTCGACTGCAGCGGCGCGCGGCCGGTGGTGGTGCACCAGGGCACGCCGGGGATCGAAGTGCTGACGGAACTGCGGCGTCTGTTGGGAGCGCCCTTTACGCTGCGCGCGGTGTCCGTGCCCGATTTCCAGCGGCACCTGACCCTGGCCTACCAGCGCGATAACAATGCGGCGGTGCAGATGGCCGAGGATATCGGCGCCGACGTGGACCTGAGCCGGCTCGCGGATGAGATACCCGAGACGGGGGACCTGATGGATGCCGAGGATGACGCTCCCATCATCCGCCTGATCAACGCCATTTTGTCCCAGGCAGTGCGCGACCACGCCTCGGATGTGCATATCGAAACCTTCGAGGATCGCCTCAGCGTCCGCTACCGCATCGATGGCGTGATGATGGAGGTGCTGTCACCGAAGAAAATGCTGGCGCCCCTGCTGGTGTCGCGCCTCAAGGTCATGGCCAGGCTGGACATCGCCGAGAAGCGGGTGCCCCAGGACGGCCGGATATCGGTGAAGATCGCCGGCCACGCGGTGGATATCCGCATGTCCACCATCCCCTCCGCCCACGGCGAGCGGGTGGTCCTGCGCCTGCTGGATACCGCGGCGGGCCAGCTCAAGCTGTCCCAGCTGGCGATGAACGAACAGGTGCTGGGGAGCTTCCAGAAACTGCTGCACAGTCCCCACGGCATCATCCTGGTGACCGGGCCGACCGGTTCGGGGAAAACCACCACCCTGTATGCCGGGCTGTCCCATATCAACGAGGCCAGCCGCAATATCCTCACCATCGAGGACCCCATCGAGTACATGCTGCCCGGGGTAGGCCAGACCCAGGTCAACCCCAAGGTCGACATGACCTTCGCGCGCGGCTTGCGGGCGATCCTGCGGCAGGACCCGGACGTGGTGATGGTGGGGGAGATACGGGACCTGGAAACCGCGGAAATCGCGGTGCAGGCCTCGCTGACCGGGCACCTGGTGCTGTCCACCCTGCATACCAATACTGCCATCGGCGCCATGACCCGCCTCAAGGATATGGGCATCGAGCCCTTCCTGTTGTCGTCCAGCCTGCTGGGCGTCATGGCGCAGCGGCTGGTGCGCTTGCTGTGCCGCGAGTGCCGGGAGCCGGTGACGGCCAGTGCGTCGCAGCGCGAGGTGCTGGGGGTGGCGGCGGACGGCCCCGCGCTGACGATTTACAGGAGCAAAGGCTGCCCGGCCTGCAATTACAGCGGTTACCGCGGCCGCACCGGTATCTACGAGATGATCGAGGTCGACGACGCGATGCGCGCGATGATCTACGAGGGCCGGAGCGAACAGGCCATGCTGCAGGTGGCGCGCCAGCGCTATCCCGGCATCGAGCAGGACGGCCGCCGTCGCGTCCTGGCCGGAGAAACCAGTATCGAGGAAGTGATGAGGGTGACCGCGGTCGCCTGATTGCCCGGAACTGAGCCATGACTGCCTACCGCTATCGCGCGCTGAACCCCCAGGGCAAGCTGGTCCGCGGCGTCCTCGAGGGCGACTCCGAACGCCAGGTGCGCTCCCAGTTGCGGGTACAGAGCCTGCGCCCGGTGGAGGTCGCGGTGGCCAACCGGCCGCAGCCCGCCGCCGGTTCCGGCTGGCGCGTCTCCCTGTTGCGGCGTGGCATCAGCGCCGGCGACCTGGCCCTGCTGACCCGCCAGCTTGCGACCCTGGTGCAATCCAACCTGCCGCTGGACGAGGCCCTGCAGGCCGCCGCGCAGCAGACCCGCAGTGCGCGTATCAAGGGCACCCTGTTGCAGGTGCGCTCCCGGGTTGCCGAGGGTCACACCCTGGCCTACGCCATGGGGGAATTCCCCGAAGTGTTCAACGAGATGTACCGGGCCATGGTCAAGGCCGGTGAGCACGCGGGCTTTCTCGGCCCGGTACTCGAGCGGTTGGCGGATTACACCGAGCAGCGCCAGTACACCAGCCAGAAACTGAAAATGGCGATGATCTACCCCTTCATCCTGGTGGGCGTGGCCATTGCCGTGGTGGTCGCGCTGATGGTGTTCGTGGTGCCCGAACTGGTGGGGATTTTCGCCCACAGCCGGCGCGCGCTGCCGCTGCTGACCAGGGGGTTGATCGCCGCCAGTGATTTTTTCCGGGATTACGGTGTCTGGGTACTGGTGGCACTGGTGGGCGCGGTGTTCGCCATCCGGCGCTTGTTGCGCAACCCGGGGCGGCGCCAGCGCTGGCACCGGTTCCTGCTCCGGGTGCCCGGCCTGTCCCGGCTGGTGATTGCCCTCGACACGGCCCGTTTTGCCTCCACCCTGAGTATTCTCATGGCCAGCGGTGTGCCGCTGCTGGAGGCCCTGCGGATTGCCGGCCAGGTACTCACCAACCTGGTGCTGCAGGAAGACACCAGGCAGGTGGCGGAACGGGTCGCGGAGGGCAGCAGTCTCAACCGGGCCCTGCAGCAGAGCGGCCACTTTCCGCCGATGATGGTGCATATGGTGGCCAGCGGCGAGGCCAGCGGCGAACTGGAAACCATGCTGCAGCGCTCCGCCACCAACCAGGAGCGGGAGCTGGAGATGACAATGGGGACGATGATGAGCCTGTTCGAGCCCCTGATGGTGGTGTTCATGGGCGGTATGGTGCTGACGATTGTGCTGGCTATACTGCTGCCGATATTTGATCTCAACACAATGGTGAAGTGACCTTATGAAGTACACAGCGCAAGCCGCAAGCTCCCAGCGAGGGTTTTCCCTGGTGGAAATCCTGGTGGTGCTGGTGATTATGGGACTGCTGATCAGCATCGTCGCGCCCACGGTGCTCAACCGCGCCGATGAGGCGCGGGTGCAAAAGGCGTATGCGGATTTCAAGGCGATCGAGACCGCCCTCAAGATCTACCGCCTCGACAACTATGTCTATCCCACCACCGAGCAGGGGCTCGAGGCCCTGGTGGAGGCCAGCAGCCTGGATCCGGAGCCGCGCAACTTCAAGGCCGGCGGCTACCTGCAGCAGGTCCCCCTGGACCCCTGGGGGCGCCCCTACCTCTACCTCAGTCCCGGCGAAAAGGGTGAGATTGACATCTACACCCTCGGCGCTGACGGCGTCGCCGGCGGCGAGGACCAGAACGCCGATCTCGGCAACTGGCCGGAGCAGGAATAGCCGCCTTGAGGGGGCAGCAGCGGGGATTCAGCCTGCTGGAACTGCTGGTTGCCCTGTTCGTCATCGTACTGGTGACCTCTCTGGTCAGCCTCAACCTGAGTTCCGGCGGGCGTGACATCGAGCTGGAGGCCAGGGTGCGCAACCTGGCGGATGTGGCTGCCTACGCCCTGGACGAGGCGCAGCTGACCGGGCGCGACTACGGCCTGCTGTTGGGCCAGGAGGTGGTGGAGGGTGAGACGCTGTACCGCTATTCCTGGCGCGAGCGTCACGCTGACGGCTGGCGCCCGCCCGCCAGCGGCAAGGATGTCTTTGCCGAGCAGGTCCTGCCCGCCGGCTTCGAACTGCAACTTGAACTCGAGGACTCGGTGTTCAGGGAGCGCGAGCTTGCCGGAGACGAGGACGGGGTCCGGGACGAGGATGAGGAGGAGAGGCCCCAGGTGGTGTTGTATGCCAGCGGCGAAACCACCGTCGGCCTGATCGATGTCCGGCGTCGGGACAACGGCGAATTGCTGTGGCGCGTCCAGTGGGACCTGCTGGGGCGCTTCAGCGTGCTGCCCCGGGGTGAAGAACTGGAGGACAGCCCCGGGGAATCCCTTGAAGAATAGCGCGGCGCGAGGATTCACCCTGGTAGAGGTCATGGTGGCCCTGGCGGTGGTGGCCATCGCCCTGCCGGCCTTGCTGGTGGCCCTTTACCAGCATGTGGATGCCACCGGCTATATACGCGACAAATCCCTGGCCCAACTCGTGGCTGACAATAAACTGGAGGAGTTGCGCATTCTCTCGCGGGCGGGCCAGAGCCTGCTGCAGGGCGAGGACAGCGGCACATCCACCCTGGCGGGTCGCGACTGGTACTGGTGGCTGGCCACCGAGCCCACCGAGGTGACGAATTTCTACCGGGTGGAAATCGATGTCGCTGTCGACGAGGAGCAGCGCGACCAGCCGCTGTACACACGGGTGGCTTTTTTCTCGACCGACTTCAATACGGAACCGGAGACGGACGGTGCCGGACAGTAGGGCGGCGGGCTTCACCCTGGTGGAAGTGCTGATCGCGCTGGCGATCACGGCCTTCATTGCCGCCATCGCCTACAGCAGCCTGTCCACCGCCCTGCAGGCGGTGGAGACCACCCGTGCCACCGCCCAGCGCAGTTACGAGGTGAGCCGGGCCTGGATGATCATCTCGCGGGACCTGCGCCAGTTCGTCCCGCGGCCCGTGCGCGACGAGTTCGGCCAGGTGGAACCCGCCATGGTGGGGGGCAGTGCGGCCCGGTTGCCACTCAGCTTTACCCGCAGCGGCTGGCACAACCCCAATAACATCGCGCGCAGCAATCTGCAGCGGGTCAGCTACCGGGTCGAGGACGGCGCCCTCTGGCGTGATGTCTTTCCGGTGCTGGACCGGGCGCCTGACACCGTTCCCCAGCAGTTGCGCTTGCTGGAGGGCGTCGAGGTGCTGGAGCTGGCGTTTCTGGGCAGCCTCACCGATGCCCAGCCGGCGGGCCGGGGTATCGCGCTGGAAACGCGGAACTGGCTGGCCAACTGGGCAGCGGACACCGCAACGGGCGACGCCGAGTTGCCGCCGCCGGCCGCGCTGGAGTTCCGCTTGCAGCTCGAGGACCTCGGGGAGATGAGGCGCATCTATGCATTGCCGCCGCTTTGACCGTCGCGCCCAGGGTGGCGCCGCCCTGATCGTGGCGCTGCTGGTGTTTGCCCTGTGCACTGCACTGGTGGTTGCCATGGAGCTGGAATTCAACCGGTTCTACCAACGCCAGGCCAATACCCTGCTGTCCGGGCAGGCCAACGCCTACCTGCGCGGCGCCGAAGAGTTGGCGAGCCTGGCCCTGCTGGCGGATCATGACGCGGACAAGAATCGGGACAGGCCCCGCGACGACCTGCTGGAAATCTGGGCCCAGACGCCGGCACCCTACGCCCTGGACGAGGGCGGCTGGATGCTGGGCTGCCTGCGGGACCTGCAGGGGCGCTTCAACCTCAACAGCCTGGCGATTCGGGTGGCGCCGGCCGAGGGCGCGCCGCGCTTTACCGCCGCCCAGGCCCAGTTCATCCGCCTGCTGCAGGCCCTTGAGGAGCCCCAACTCAGCGAGCAGGAGGCGATACTGGTGACCGAGGCGGTTGCCGACTGGCTGGACCGCGATCTGGAACCCGGCCCCGACGGCGCCGAGGATGATTTTTACTTCGCCCTGGAGCCGGCCTACCGCAGCGCCAACCGGCCCATGTCCAGTGTCAGCGAACTGCGGGCCGTGGCCAATGTGACGCCACAACTCTACCGGGCGCTGGAGCCCTGGGTGAGTGTCTGGCCGCAGCAGCCGGCGCCGCTGAACATTCACACTGCCCCCGCCATGGTGCTGCGCTCGATCAATGCGGACGGCGATCTCAGCCCCCTGTCCGTCGATGAGGGGCAGGCGCTGCTTGCGCAGCGCGAGGCGCAGGGTTTTGCGGACCTGGAGGACTTCCTCGCCAGTCCGGTGTTTGCCAATCGGCAGGAACAGATGGCAGGGATAAAACCGCTGCTCGGGGAGGAGACTTCCTGGTTCCTGCTGGCCGCGGAGGTTGAAGTTGCCGACCAGCGGATGCGCTTGTACAGTGTGCTGCAACGCGGCGGGCGCCAGGTGAGCGCTATTGCCCGGGCCAGTGGCAGCCTCTACGACAGCCAACCAGGAAACAGGGAACAGGACAATTGCACAATAGCGCCGTCATTAGATTGGTAAACGGTCGGCTCGCCTGGTACGCGCCTGGGGCCAGCGAAGAGCCCAGGTGGCTGGACGATACCCGGGCCCGCGACGACCTGGTCGCCGCGGTTGCGCAGCAGCGCCTGCCGACCTGCTTTGCCGTCCCCGGTGCGGACGTCCGCCTGGTGCAGCTGCAGCTGACCACCGAGGAGAAAAAGCATATCGGCAAGTCCCTGCCTTTCATGTTGGAAGAGCGGGTGGCGGCGGACATCGACCAACTGCATTTTGCCAGCGCGCCAATTGACAGGCTGGAACAGGCGGTTGCCCTGTGCAGCACCCACAGGATGCAGGAGTGGCAGGCGCTGTTGGCGGATATCCCGGGGGTCAGGCTGTGGCTGCCGGAGCCCCTGTTGCTGCCCTGGCGCAGCGGCGAATGGTGCATTGTGCTCGAGGGTGACGACGCCATCGTGCGTTATGACCGCTGCGGCGGCTTCACCGTCGAGCCGGTGCTGCTGCCGCCGATGCTGGAGGCGCTGCTGGCTGCCGGGGCGGAGCCGGGCGCGGTGATTTTCTACGGCCAGGACCAGGCCCGGGATGTCGCCCTGCTGCCGCAGGCGCTGCAGGCGAAAACCCAGTGGCGCCGGGGCAACCTCTACTCGGCGCTGCTGCTGGGAGAACCGCCACAACCGGCACTCAACCTGTTGCAGGGCGCCTTTGCTGCCCGGCTGCCCGTGGCGAGGTGGTGGCGCGAGTGGCGCGCGGTGGCGGCGCTGCTGGCAATGGCCTTTGGCCTGCAGTTACTTGCGACCTTCATCGACTACCGCCAGCTGCAGGGAGAAAACCTCTCCCTGCGCGGCGCTGTTGAGAGCAGTTACCGCAGGGCATTTCCGCAGGGCGCGATCGTCGACGCCGAAACCCAGCTGCGCCGCCAGCTGGGCTCCCTGCGCGGTTCCGGGGAGGCCAGTGGTTTTGTGCACCTCGTGGAACAGGTGGGCGAGGCGATCAGCGCCAACGCTGGTACCACCATCGACTCAATCAACTACAACTTCGGTGCACGCGGTGGTGAAATGCGCCTGAATATTGTGGCCGCCGATTTCGACGCGGTGGAGCGTGTGCGCGCGGATATCAACCGGGCGGGTCTGGTGGCCGAGATGGAAAGCAGCAGCGCCGACGGCGCCCGGGTGCGGGCCCGGCTGCGGGTGGGGGACAAGTCTTGAAGGACTGGTTTGCCGGCCTCAACCCGCGCGAGCAGATGAGCCTGCTGGTGCTGGGCTTCGCCCTGGGGCTGTACCTTGTCTATATGCTGGTATGGTCACCCCTGGCGGAGCGGCGGGCACAGCTTGAACTGCAGAACCAGGGCGTCGCCCAGAGCCTGCAGCGGGTCGACGCGATGGTGTCCGAAATCCTGAGCCTGCGCGAGGGCGGTGCCGCCAGCACGGCCGGGCGCAACCTGACCGCGCTGGTAAACCAGTCCACCAGCAGGCACAACCTGCAGGTGAGCCGCCTGCAGCCCAACACCCGGGGAGATATCCAGGTGAGGCTGGAGAATGCGCTGTTCGATGACCTGCTGGCATGGCTGGACGATGTGGAGAACCGCGAGGGCCTGCTGGTTACGGAGGTGGCCATAAGCCCTGCGGGCAGCCCCGGTCGGGTCAATGTCTCGGTTCGAATAGCCCAGTCGTGAAGCGCATGTCCCGCACTGCCAGGGTTGGCGCCCTGGGCCTGCTGTTGCTGGCCTGCCTGTTGGTGACTGCTCCGGCGCGCATCGTCGGCTGGTTCCTGCCGCCAGGACAGGTGGTTATGCAGGGTTTCAGCGGTACCCTCTGGCAGGGCAAGGCCAGCCGGGTGCTGGTGCTGACCCCGGCGGGCTACGTCCACCTGGGTGCACTCGACTGGCGGCTGGATCCCTGGTCGCTGTTACTGTTGGCTCCCCGGATCAAGCTGGAATCGACCTGGGGCAACCAGGCGCTGGCGACAGGTCTGGTCCTGCGGGGCGGGGCGGACCTTGATGTGTTCGACCTGGACGCTACCATCCCGGCCGACCTGCTGCAGCAGTTCATGCCTGTCAGCCTCGCCGGCCTGTTTTCCCTGCAGTTGAATCCCCTGAAGTTGCGCGAGGGCCTGCCCGTCGAGGGCGCCGGGCGCCTGGTGTGGCAGCAGGCCAGCTGGAATTCGCCGACGGGCCCGGTACCCCTTGGCAGCTACGCAATCGACCTCAGTCAGGCGCCGGGGGCGGCCATGGTGGGGGACGTGATCACCCTGGCCGGGGATGTCCTGGCCCGCGGCTCGGTGCAGCTCGATGGGCAAGCCTACGAGGTCGATATCACCGTAGAGGGGGAGGGCGGGCTCGACCAGCGCCTGCAGCAGGCCCTCGCTCTGCTGGCGCAGCCGGTGGAGGCGGGTTTCCGTATCAAGCTCGACGGCGAATTCCAGTCTGCCCCAGGCCGGGGCGCCGATTTATAATGTCAGAAATGTCCGAAATGTCCGAGGGAAGAACGGCATGAGAGAAGAAGGTTACAGGAAGTGGGAATGCGTCATCTGCGGCTTCATTTACGATGAGGCCGAGGGCCTGCCGGAGGATGACATCCCCCCCGGCACGCGATTCGAGGACCTGCCGGAGGACTGGGAGTGCCCCGACTGCGGGATTTCCAAGGCCGACTTCGAACCCATGCCGGCCTGATCACCGCCTGTGCGTGCCTTTGTGCTGCGCGCGAGGGCAGCGCCTACCGACAGCCGGCAGCTGCTGGCGGCCGTGGGCAACGGCAGTCATTCCGAGGTGCTGGCGCACACCTTGATGAATGCCATTTTCGTCGCCCAGTCACACCGCAGCGATGTTGTCGTTTTCCTGGTGCTGGAAAGCACCCGGGATTTTTCCCGCACCGTGCGTTTTGATGCCGCGGAAATTGCCGCTATGGGTGGTTTCCACGAACAGGCGCTGCTGGCTAAGGTGGCGCGCGCCCTGGATACAGCGGTGGGCATGGGTAAGGACGAGGAGCGCCTGGTTGAGCCGGGCATCAGCGTGCGCACCACCAGTTTCGAAAAACTGGTGGGCGAGCTGGCCCGGGACTTTCAACTTTACATGCTGGACAAAAAAGGCAGCGACATTCGCCAGCAGCAGTTTGAAGAGAATGCCTGCTTCCTGCTCACCGATCACATCCCCATGCCCAGGAAGAGTTTCAACAGCCTGAAACGGCTCGGGGCGAAATTTATCAGCCTCGGGCCGAGGATGCTGTTCGCATCCCAGTGCGTGGTGTTGATCCACAACGAGCTGGATTTGCGCGAATCCTGAATTTAGCGCTGGGCGAGGCGGATCAGTTTGAACGAGGGATTCCGGCCCGCCGGTTCGATCACCCGGAAATATTTTTGCGCGGCGCGCTCCAGCGCAATGAACTGGTTGACCACGAAGACAGCCATGCCCTGCGCGCTCAACAGGCGGCGGGTCTGGCGCAGGAACTTGTCAGTGAGGGCGCCGTCCACGCTGAAGCCCTGGTGGAAGGGAGGATTGCACAGGATCAGGTCGAACCCCGGCGCCAGCTGGCCGCCGCAGTCATCCGCCACCACGTCGACCGGCAGCGCATAGTATTCCGCATTTTTGGCCATGGCCAGCAGGGCCGCGGCATTGTTGTCCGTCGCCACCCGTCTTTCCAGCGCAAGATCGCGCGTCATGATACTGAGGTAGCCATACCCGCAACCCAGGTCCAGCAGGCTCGCGGGCGGTCGCGCGGCGCCCTGCAGTATTCGGGGCAGTTGCTCCACCAGGAAGGCGCTGCCCTGGTCGATCTTGTCCCAGCCGAACAGGCCGGGCTTGCTGTAAAAATCCAGCTGCGGGGTCTCGATCAGGCGCAGGGCGCTGTAGTGCTTGCTATCAAGTGGTTCCGGCGCTGGCGCCGCGTGTTGTTTCAGCGCGGTGCCAAGGTACACCGTGCCCACCTTCCTGCTCTGCGCGTTGCCAAACAGCCCGCCTGCACTTTCGATGAAGGTTTTGATGCCCTCCTGTTTCAGGCCGCTCAGCACCAGTTCTCCGCCCGGAGCCAACACCCGCCAGGCCTCGTTGATGATGTGGTGCACCACGGGCTTTTCCTTGGAGATACGATAGATGGCAGTGCGGATGCTGTTATCGGCCAGGGGCGTGAAGTCGAAATCACTGAAGCGCGCGGCAAAGCCCAGCTCCTGCGCCCGCTGCGCGACATCGAAGCGGTTGCTGATGAGCGTGATGTTCGCGGCGGGGGCAACTGCTGCCAGGCCGTGCAGCGCATTTTCATCGGCGATCCACAGCAGGCGTTCGTCCACCGCCTCATCGCCCCCGGTTCGCTGCAGATACTGTACCAACTGGTCAATCGCCGGATCCCGCATCAGGCTATGCTCTGCACTTCAGCGGCGGTCAGGGGACGGTATTCGCCCGGCCCGAGGTTGGGGTCGAGCGTGATCCCACCAATGCGTTCCCGATGCAGGCCGAGCACGAGGTTACCGGTTGCGGCGAACATGCGCTTCACCTGGTGGTATTTGCCCTCGAGGATTGTCAGCAGCACCTGGCGCCCGTCCGTTTGATCCGGCATCGCAACGCGGGCGGGGCGCGTCGGGCGCTGCTCGCCGCGCAGCAGGATACCGGCTTCCAGCTGGGCGATCGCCTGCGCGCTGAGCGGGTCGCGCAATTGCACCCGATAGACTTTTTCACACTGGCGTGCGGGGCTGGTAAGGCGATGATTCCAGTCGCCATCGTCGGTCAGCAGCAGCAGTCCCGTGGTGTCCCTGTCGAGTCGCCCTGCGATCTGCAGGTCGAGACACCTGGGTTCACCCCGCAATAGTTCAAGCGCGGTGGGGTGCGCAGCATCGACTGTCGCGCTGACGTATCCTGCCGGCTTGTGCAGCATGAAGTAGCGGGGCCCTGGGGGCTCGATGGATTGCCCGTCCAGGGTGACCCTATCGGTGCAGCCCAGCGCCATACTTGCGCTGGAGGCGGTAATGCCGTTGACGCAAACCCGCTTCGCCCTGATCGCAAGGCGCGTTTCAGAGCGGGAAAGCCCGGTGCTGTTGCTGATTAATCTGTCGAGACGCAATCGGGATTGCCACCCTGTAATGAATGAGCAGATACAGTGGAAAGCGTGGATACTTTCCCGCCACAGTCTACCCCGACCGGGGCGCGGGTAACGGGCATCTGCGGTTGACTCGACCGCGACGGGCGGTGGAGTATAGCGCGGG
>JBFZEF010000031.1:0-2986 GCA_041307045.1 Halioglobus sp. | reverse complement strand
TCCGCGTTCTCGGTGAAATCCCAGATGGTGGCCTCGTACTTGGCGTCGCTGCTCCAGGTGCCGAAGCCGAAGCAGCCGCCGCCCCCCGGGCCGACGGCGCAGGTGAGCGAGCCGCTCGAGTCGCCGCGCACCGTCGAGCCATCCAGCCAGATCATATACTGGGTGTTCATCGCCGCCAGGCGCTCGGCCACTACCGGCTGCTTCTGCATCAGGCGCTCCAGGTCGGCGATCTGCAGGGGGGCGGTGCGGGGCTCGAACCAGGGGTAGAACTGGTTGACGAACTCCAGCTCACCGATCACCCGTATGTTGTCGTCGCCGCCGGCGAGGTGGTCGCCGACACAGTCGACGAAATCCGGCTCCGTGTCGTAGTCACTGGCGTGGCGCCGGCCCAGTATCACCACCGTGGCGTCACCGATACCGTTCTCGGGTTTGTTGTACACCATCTGGTCCACGGTGGCGGTGACGCAGCCCGAAACCAGGCTGGCGATGGCGCCCCCCAGCAGGGCGCGAAATGCGGTATGCATCATAATTCTGCCTCCTTGGTGTTGCCATGCACCTGCTGCAGCCACGCCTGCACTTCCGGCACGCGGCTGAAGCTTGTTGCGAAATTGGCGCCCGCATCCCGCAGGGCCATGACCGCCGCCAGATTGACGGCGGACTGGTCGGTCTGCAGCAGCGCGGTGGGGGTCTTGCCGTAGGCGGACATGGTCCAGTCGGCGATGGGGTCGCCGCCACTGGTCACCAGTTGCAGGCGGTAGCGGATCCAGATTTCGTAAACCTTGACGTTGGTCTGGGTCGGCAGGGCGTACTGCAACTCCACCACCTCCGGGATCAACACCGCGTCCACCGAGGCCTTGCCCTGGCCGGGGCCGGGCCGCTCGGCCAGGGGAACCACCCGTGTAAACATGCCGGCCAGCAGGACGTCCCACATCTGCACCTGGGCCTGGCCGCTCTTCACCAGCCAGCTGGACTCGGCGCGGCTCGTGGCCTCGTCGAAAAATTCGTGATTGACGAATTCGGGGGCGTACCACACGCCGATGGTCAGCGGCAGTTTCTCCATGGTCGGCGCCGGGAACTCGCCCTTGACCACCACCTCCGACGGACCGCAGCCCGCCACCAGGGCAAGCACCAGCGCCAGGCCGCCGGCCAACCACCGGGCCTTAGGGACGGATGTCGTTGAGACCGACAAAAGTGCCTCCATTGCGATGGGTGAGCTCCCGCATTAACGCGGCGAAACGGATGATGTTGGGGTGCTGTTTCGCCGGTTCCATGACGAAATATACAGGAAACGCGACGGCGTGGATGCGTACCAGTCGCTCGCCGCGGTCATTGGAGCGGTTGAGCCGGTCCACCGTGTCGATCACCTGGGAGATGGAGTCGCCGCTGAAATCATCGCCGAAGACGTAGATGCTCACCTTCTGCCCGGGTTTGTGGAACGTGCGGATGGCCGTCTCGATACCCTCCACCGGGCTGGAGTTGCTGAAGACAGCCCAGTTGCGCAGGTTGTCGATGATGACCTTGCGCCGGCCCGGGGTGTCCGGGATCCACTGGCCCCGGTAGCGGCTGAACATATAGGTGCCCATGTCGTTCATCACCTGGATGCCCTTTACTCTGGGGTAGATGTTCAGCGTGGCCTGCAACTCCTGCAGCATGCGCTCCCAGGCGTAGGAGAACATCGAGCCCGAGGTATCGATCACGAAGATAATATACTCGCTGTCGACCGGGATGCCACCGATCAGGTTGTTCTGCGGCCTGTACTGGGAGCCCAGCAGGCGCTTCTGTTCCTCCGACAGCTGTTGCCGGGCGATCGCCAGCTGCTCGCCTATGACATCGTCGGTATTGGTCTGTACCTGGATGCTGTCGTGGCGGGAGCGGACGCTGGCCAGCTGTCCCCGCAGGATGGCGATGCGCTCCTCGAACTGTGACAGCTGTTCCTGTTTGGCATTGAGGTCGCGGTTGAGTACCCGGGTCTCGCCGCGCAGTTCGAACAGCTGTTCCTGCAGCGCCGCGATCACGCCCTGCAGCTTGCTGGCACTGGCTTCAATGAGCTGTGGCTGGACGGTCTTGGTGATCATCAGCAGCAGGATGATCGCGCCGAAACCACAGCAGATCACGTCCAGGAAGGACAGGGAGAATTCCGCCGTTGTCCTGAGCTTGCGGCGCGCCATCAGGGCCAGTCCTTCGAGGGGGCCATGAAAGAACCCCGGCTGACCACGGCCAGCTGCCAGAACTCGGAGGCCGCCAGCGGGTCGCCTTCCATCGGCAGCAGGATGATGTTCACGGGCACATTGCGCGGCAGCTTGCGCACCGCCTCCCGGTACAGGCGCTGGCGCTCGTCGCCGCTGACCTTGGTACCCCGGGGCGGACCGGCGCCCTGGGTCGGCAGGCCGTCGGTGATCAGGAAGATATTGTCCGCCACCGGCGACAGCTGCTGCAGGGCGGTGAAGGCGTTTTCCAGGCTGGTTCCACCGGTGGGAACGATTTTGCGCAATTGGGCCGAGATCTTATCGAGCTGGGCCTGGTCGGCGACATCCAGCCACCTGCCTGCGGTATCCTCCAGCGCCGGCGCCGCCCGCGTATTGAAGGTGATCACCTGGAACTTGCTGCTTGCGGGCAGCTGGGCGGTGAGCCAGTCCACCGTGGACACCGCCCGGTTCCACTTGTCGGCCTTGCGCTGGGTGGCGGCGTCCATATTGCGCAGGCGGATAATGTTCACCAGCCTGTCTGCCAGCATACTGGAAGAGATGTCGAGCAGGATGGCGATGTTGCTGCCGCCGAGCTTGAGGCCGGTCAGGTACTGCCGGTTGCCCTCGCCGACGAAGGTGCGGGCGCTGTTGCCGCTGTCCTTCTGGGCGGACTGGCGCAGCTTTTTCACCTCTTCTTCCAGTGAGCGGATCTCGGCCTTGAGGGCTTCGAAGTCAGTGCGTTCCGTAAAGCCGTCCTTCTTCAGGGCGGCGATCATGGCCTCGAACTTGTCTATTTCCTC
>JBFZEF010000029.1:0-10466 GCA_041307045.1 Halioglobus sp. | reverse complement strand
CCACGCGCGAAGGCGATGAATGGGTCATCACCGGCGAGAAATGGTTTGCCTCCCATGCGCGCTTTGCCGAATTCCTGCTGGTTATGGTGGTAACCGATACCACCGTTCCGATTCACCAGGGTGCCTCGATCATCCTGGTGGAGAAAAATACCCCCGGCATGGAGATCCTGCGTAACTCCGCGGTAGGACCCTATGTGGAGCAGGGTGATGGGGTCCACGCTTACCTGCGCTTTACCAACTGCCGGGTGCCTGCAGAAAATCTCCTCGGCGAAGAAGGCCAGGGCTTTCTGGTCGCGCAGACGCGACTCGGTGGCGGCCGGGTGCACCATGCCATGCGCAGTGTCGGTGTGCTGAAGAAAGCCATGGACATGATGTGCGAGCGGGTCCTGAGCCGAACCACCAAGGGCGAGCGCCTGGCGGACAAGCAGCTCACCCAGGAAAAAATCGCCGATACCTATACCCAGATTCTGCAGTACCGGCTGCACGTGCTGTACACGGCATGGTTGATCGACAAGTACAAGGAGTACAACCGCGAGGTGCGCAAGGAAATCGCCGCTATCAAGGCGGCAACCCCGAAAGTACTGCAGGAAGTGATTTATCGCGTGATGCACCTCCACGGCAGCCTGGGCATGTCGGACGAAGTGCCGCTGATGAACATGTGGGCCAATATCCCTGAGTTGGGCGTGGTCGACGGGCCTTCAGAAGTGCACAAGATTACCGTCGCCCGCACCGTGTTGCGTGACTACAAGGCGGCGCCCGGTCTGTTCCCTACCTACCACACGCCAACCCAACGCGAACATGCGATGAAAAAATATGGCCACTATCTGCTCACTGGGAAATGAGCCCGGGTGCGAGGCCGACCCTCGACCGAGATGGCCGCATTGTCTCAGACTCCCGATGGCACCGCCGAGGTTATAGCTCATGAGCCGTATTCCGGTACCTAGTCCGCCTGCACAAACGCTCATGCGCTATGGCAGCGATACATGGGTTGCCTTGTTGATCTTTGCAACATGCATGATTCTGGCAGCCGCGACTGCGACTTCCGCGGAGTCCGATGTCACTGCGGAGCAACTTTATAAAGAACACTGCGCCAACTGCCACTCAGCGAACTTGCGAGGATCGGCCCACGGCAGCACCCTTCGCGGCGACACATTCCGGGCGAAATGGCGCGACCAGGATGCAATGTCACTGCTGGCATACCAGCGCAAAAACATGCCCCCAGGTAACCCCGGCATCATCAATGAGGCACAGCACGCAGCTATTGCCGCCTATATAATCGCCTCGAACCATGACCCATCGGTGGCGGAGGCCGCTCTGTTTACCAGCGCCGCGAAGCTGGCAAGTATGGCGCAAGGCAATGTCGAGTCGGTTGACTGGGAAGCCTGGGGAGGCGCGGCTACCATTGACGAAGCCGCCCGCAATCGCGGGGGATTCATCAATCGGGAAGTAGATGGTTTTTCCGGTGTCAGCAGCGCGGCGCTGCAATCGCCGCCGCCAGAGGATTGGCTGAGTTGGCGACGCTCAGTGGACGGGCAGGCCTACAGTCCACTGCGCCAGGTGAATCGCGAAACCGTCAAGAACCTGAAGCTGGCCTGGGTGCTTACCATGGCAGAGGGCAGCAACCAGATCACGCCTCTGGTACACCAGGGCATCATGTATCTCACTCATCCAGGCAACATCGTTCAGGCACTGGACGCAGCCACGGGTGAATTGATCTGGGAGTATCGCTACCAGTTTCCCGCGGCAGCCCGCACCCTGGGAGGACCAACACGCAATATCGCCATCTACGGCGACAAGCTCTACATGGCAACGTATGACGCCGCGATAGTCGCGATTGATGCACGCTCCGGCCGCGAAGTGTGGCGCACAAGCAAAGCCAACTTCGAGCAGGGCTATACCCATACCGCAGGCCCCATTATCGGTGACGGAGTTGTCCTGAGCGGTATCAACGGCTGCGAGTGGTACAAGAAAGAAGGCTGTTTCGTTACGGGGCACCATGCCGATACCGGTGAGGAATTGTGGCGGACATCCACAATAGCCCTGCCCGGCACCCCGGGAGGCGATACCTGGGCAGGCTTGCCAGAGGAGATGCGCGCAGGAGGAGATACCTGGATCGCGGGCGCCTACGACCCTGACCTCAAGCTCTTTATTATCGGTACCTCGCAGGCCAAACCCTGGGTAGCGGCGAGTCGTGGCATGGCGCCGGTCGACGCGGCCCTCTACACCAACTCCACTCTCGCACTGCGACCGGATACCGGCGAACTGGTATGGTATTACCAGCATATACCAGGCGAAACCATAGACATGGAAGTAGGGTTTGAGCGGGTACTTGTTGATATTGATGGCACACCACTGGTGGTAACCATTGGAAAAGACGGCCTGTTGTGGAAACTCAACCGTGCAACGGGTGCGTATATCGACGTTGTGGAAACCATTCCACAAACCATCTATGCCGGGATCGACAGGGTGAGCGGCAAAGTAACCTATCGGGATGACATCCTCAACGCCAAAGTGGGCGATACCATCCGGGCCTGCCCGGGAATCTACGGTGGACACAATTGGCAGGCCGCGGCGTACAGCCCCGAAACGACGTCCCTGATCATACCCCTGCACCAGCTGTGCTCGGACATGGTGGGTCGTGAGGTAAAGCAGGTGAAAGGCTCGGGTGGCTATGGTGCCGATTCCCGTACCTACGAAATGCCGGGCGTCAACGGCATGCTTGGGCGCCTGGCTTCCTGGGACCTGAAAACCTTTACCGAGCGCTGGGCTCACGAACAGCGAGCCATGTTCCTTACAGGCGCGTTGACCACCGCCGGTGGCCTCGTATTCATCGGTGACCTTGACCGTTATTTCAAAGCGTTCGATGTCGATACTGGAGAATTACTATGGCAATCGAGGCTGGGGGCACCACTGCACGGATTCCCTATCAGTTATGGCGTCGATGGCAAACAGTTCATCGCAGTGCCAACCGGGATTGGTGTCTTTCGCGCCATGACAGCCGTGGTAAGTCCTGAAATCTACCAGCCTACCGGAGGGGAGGCGCTGTACGTTTTCGAACTGCCGTGATTCGGCGCGAGTCTTCAGTGGCAGCATTTCTATTTGCTTGTCCGCGTCTAGTAAGTTTAAACTAATGCGTCTCGTGATCACGCTGATGAACATAAGGAACATAACAGGAGGCTTAAATCGATGACCACATTGCAGCAACAAAACCAGGGCAACAGTTCCGCCGCGCGGCAGAAGACGGATTACGATGCTATCGTTATCGGCGCAGGCTTCGCCGGTCTCTGCCTGATTCACTACCTGCGGGAGGCGGGCTTGTCAGTCCGGGTGTTCGACAAGGCGTCGGACATCGGCGGCACGTGGACCTGGAACCGCTATCCGGGCGCGATGACGGACAGCGAGGGCTACTATTACTGCCTGACTTTCTCCAAAGAACTCCTGCAGGAATGGTCCTGGCAGAGACGTTATCCCGATTGGGAGGAAACCCTCCGGTACATGCATTTTGTCGCCGACAAGTGCGACATGTGGCCGCACATTCAATTGAACACGGAGATTATCAGCGCCGAATACCAGGCCGACAGTGGCCACTGGCTGCTCACCACGGGCGATGGTGGCACTTATACCTGCAAATACTTCATCAGCGGCATGGGCATGATCTCGGAACCCGTGATACCGAAGATCAAGGGTATGGACAGCTTCAAGGGACCTCTCTTCCACTCCTCCCGCTGGCCGGAAGGGCTTGATTACGCGGGCAAGAGGGTTGGCATCATCGGTGCCGGCGCCACCACCGTACAGATGGTACCGATCATGGCTAAAACCGCCGAGAGCGTGACTGTATTCCAGCGCACGTCGAACTTCATTCTACCCGCCATGCAGAAGCCCATGACGCCGGAGTGGGAAAAGGAAATCAAGGACCACTACGACGAGATTGTCGCCAAGTGTCGTAACCACGTATTCGGCATGGCCTTCGACAGCCCAGTGGGTCGCACCTTGGCCGACACGCCACCTGAAGAAGTACAGCGCATCTTCGAGGAAAACTGGAACGGCAGTTTCCGCTGGGTCTTCGAGACCTTTGACGACCTGCTATCCAACCCCGAGGCGAACAGGCTGGCATCGCAATTTATCATCGACAAGATGAAAGAACGGGTAAACGACCCCGAAATAGCTGAATTGCTCGCACCCAAGGCGGGCGAGTACCCGCTGTTTGCCAAGCGCCCGCCTCTCGATCACGGCTACCTGGAGGCTTTCAACCGGGACAACGTACACCTGGTCGACATCAAGGACCGGGAGCCCATTGTCGAGATCACGGAAAGCGGTGTCCGCACCACGCAAAACGACTACGAGTTCGATATCATCGTTCTCGCCACGGGCTTCCGCGCCTACACCGGTGCGCTGGAGGCTTTTCCAATTCGCGGAAAAAGCGGCCAGACACTGCGTGAGAAGTGGGAGAAGACCTCCCATTCCATTATGGGCGTCTGCGTGGCAGATTTTCCCAATATGTTCATCGTCACAGGACCCCAGGCGCCATTCGCCAACCTGCCAACCTCGATTGAGCAGAATGCCCTCTGGATTGCCGACTGTATCAAAAAGATGGAGAGCGAGGGATACGATGTGTTTTCACCCAGGCAGGAAGCCGAGGAGAAGTGGTCCGCTCACGTCGCCGAGGTTCACGAACAGACATTGATGAACGAGGGCGACAAGGTGCACTCATGGATGATGGGCGCCAACATCCAGGGCCACAAGCCGCGGGTGTTGATTTACTTCGGCGGTGCGAATGTCTACTACGATAAGCTGCGCGAGTCCGTCAATGCCGGTTTCCCGGAACTGGAGTTTGACCGACTGGCGGGATAATCAGTCGTCGAGTCCGCTCTTGCCGGCCTCACGTATGATGGGCGCGTATTCGGCAAAATTGGGGGGGCCCGCCGTGGCCCCGATGGTGATGCCGGCGTCCGTCGTCAGTGTATGACCCGTGGTGTAACCTGATTCATCACTGGCCAGCCAGAGCGCGGCATTGGCGACATCCAATGCGAGACCGGGTCGCCCGACAAGCGGTGACACCTCAGCCAGCTTCAACTTAGCCCCTTCGATATCATTGGGGTCACCCGTCAACACGCTGGCGACCATCGGCGTGGCGACACTGGCTGCCGCTATCGCGTTTACCCGTATACCTTTGCCGCACAATTCGGTGGCTACATTCTTGGTTAACCCGACAACCGCGTGCTTGGCCGCGGCATAGGCGTGCGGACCCAGGCCTCCCTGCAACCCCGCCGTGCTGGCCATGCTGATAATGGAGCCAGACTTGTGGGGTACCATTACCCTGGCCGCGTGCTTGAGCGTGTAAAAGGTGCCATTAAGCAACACGTCTATGGTGAAACGCCATTCCGCGGATGGCGTAGTCGCAATCGGCCCCACCGCACCCACTATACCTGCACTGTGAAAAACGATATCCAGTTTGCCGAACTGCTCCAGCGCGGCATCCATGGCGGCGGCCACATTCTCTTCGCGAGTGACATCGCAGACCATATACGCCGCCCTGTCACCAAATGACCGGGCGAATGCCGCCCCCGCCTCGGCCTGAATATCGCAGATCAATACCCGACATCCCTCCTCTATAAACCTGCGGGTGGCAGCGGCTCCAATCCCGCTGGCACCACCGGTAATCAACGCTGTCTTGTTTTCCAGTCTCATCATCATTTCCTGAGGTAAAGGGTATGGGGTCGAGCCGCTGTTATCACTGAAGTGGTGGCAGCGCGGCTTACGTCAGGCTGAATAGAACTCGCAGACCAGATCGTCCGGCGCTCGTTTACCGATTGTCTTGGCGGCGATGTCATTGAACCCCTGTGAACAGGCAGGTTCCAGGCGCACCCAGTCCGTCATGCCTGTTCGCTGCACTATTTTCCACTCGTTATCTCGGCATTCAAAACGATCGAGGTAGCGACCACCTACGAGATAGTCCATCTCCGTATCGTAGGCGTTCTGGGGCGCAAGCGGGTCACCGCGGGCCCGCGTCCGGTGATAGGCCGTGAAATAAGTCTCTGCAAGTGCAGTTCCATCTCCCACGAATTGAATCAGCGTGTTGCCCAACTGGTGATGAGTCCTGGTGTACGCCGAGAGTACGCCCAGGGCAAAGGCGACGAAATCTCCCGGTAATTCCTTGGAGGAGGAAATACCGGGGTCCGAGGACGGTCCCTCATAAAAGTGGGAGTGGCGAGAGCCCGGATGGAAAACACTGCGCAACAGCCGCTCATCCATCCGGTCTATCGCCCGGGCATAGCGATATATCACCTCCGTTATCAACTGCTTCGCCTGCAGTTCAACGATCCAATCATCAGACATCGCAGGCGTCTCCACCGTTGCGGGCGAGTTTACTCACCAATTTTACTCACCGAAGTTGTAGACTACCTCGAGACCGTAGGTGCGTGGCGGACGTGTGGCGGCGTAGGACCACAGGCCAGCCACGTCATAGCCGTGGATATACCCGTCCTCGTCGGTCAGGTTGCGTCCGAAAACACTGAAGGTAAACGCGTTGATCGAATAATTTACCGACGCGTCGACCAGGCTTTGAGCATCATTCTCCAGTTCAGGTGAGTTCTCGACGTTGACGAAGTGATCGCCGATATAGTGGTAAGCCCCCCTGACCCAGGCGCTGCCACTGCCAATGTCCCACTCGTAGGTGGCATCTAGGCTCCCGGTCCAGTCGGGTGCGCGGCGGAATTCCAGGTCGGAAAGGTCCACGGGGCCCGCAATACCCTCGTAAGTGAAATCGTCATAAGAGGAATCGAGATAGCCGATATTCGCCCGCAAACTCAGGTTTTCGTTGATGAAGGCCTGGACATCGACCTCCACGCCCTGAATGGTCGCGGTAGAGGCATTTTCCACTACTGTCTTCTGGCCGGTGTCATTGTCATCGGGCAGTTGCAGTTCTTCCTGCTTGTCATCGTACTCCATATAGAAGAGATTGGCGTTAACCCGCAGGCGGTTGTCCATCCACTCAGACTTTATGCCGGCTTCGTAGTTGTCGACAGTCTCAGGGTCGTAAGGCTGAATGGCATCCGTGAGGTTGCCGACGCGACCGTTGAAACCGCCACTGCGGTATCCCGCAGAGTAAGTAGTGAATAGCATTGCATCATCATTAAGCCTGTAGCGCAGGCCGACTCGCGGGGTGAATTCGTTCCAGTCATCATCGGGGTGGTCAGGGCCGGTATTCACCACACCATACTGCCGTGATTCTTTTTCATCCTCGGTATAGCGACCACCGAGAGTAAAAGTGAGTGCATCGGTAAATTCGTAGTCAGCCTCGAAGAATGCCGCCTGGGAATCGGTTTTCTGTTGCCCTTCCTGCAGGATATTGAGAATGACATCAAAGTCATCGCTCGACGGCACGTAGCTGCGAAGTTGAATCGCGTACTGGGACTCCCACAGGTAGAGACCAGCCACAAAGCTCAAGGCTCCGCCATCATCGTAGGTCAGGCGCAGTTCATTGCTATTCTGATCGTACTGGGCCGGGCGGTCGGTTCCATACAGCAAAATAGGGGTGCCATCCCAGTTCGACAGGATGGTCTCATCTGACTCCCAGTAGCCATAGAGATAGTCCAGCTTCATGGCGTCGTTGAGCTGCCAGCGCGCCTCAAATTCATAAAAATCAGTGTCGAAGGTTGCGTCCCCGGGGGCTTGAACCAGATCAGCCCGAGCGGACGTCGTGACGGGATTACTGCGGGTGGATTGCTCGCCGGCGGGCCTGACATAATCCTGGGCTATCTTGTAGCGGTCGCCGGTAATGGGTTCATCCTGTGACGGTGAGCAAAAGCCGAAGCCGCTGCAAAATGCATGGCGCTCCTGGGCAGTATTGAGCAGTGGTGGCGTATCCTGGTCGGTTTCTTCCCTCTGGTACGAGCCCTCGATTGCGAATGTTTCGCTGATGTCCCACAACAGGTTGAGACCATAGGACTCGTAGTCATTGCGGCCCGCGTCACCACCCTCGGTGATGTTCTCGTAATAACCCTCCTGTTGGTCACGCTTGGCCAGACTTACTTTGGCCGCTACATCGTCAGTTACGCCAAAGTTGATAATCGCATCACCGTAGTAGGTATCATAGTCCTCTGCGCCGGCCCGAAGCTTCGCTCCCAATTCTCCGGTTGGCTGGGTGTGGGTAATATTTATAAGGCCACCAATCGTATTGCGACCGAACAGCGTACCCTGCGGGCCACGCAGTACCTCTACACTGGCCAGGTCAATACTGCGCAGCAGGGAACCCGCGTTGGCGCCCAGAAAGATACCATTGACCACGACGCCCACCGCAGGATCGAAGTTTTTTTCAACATCTGCAGCGCCGATACCGCGGATGAAGATCGCAGCGACGCCTCCCGGTCCCTGGGCTGTATCATCGATAATCAGGTTAGGAGAGACGGAAGCGAGGTCGGAGATATCGCGGGCAAACGTACGAGCAATTTCCGTCTGGCTGAGGGCGCTGACGGCCAGGCCGACGTTCTGGAGACTCTCCTCCCGTTTGCGCGCCGTAACCACGATCTCTTCCAGTGAAGTGGACATCTGCTCATTGGCGACTACTAGCGGAGAACCTGATGTGGCGGCGACCGCAAGCACCAGGGCCAACTTTGTATTATTGTGCTTCATGCTGTACTCCTTTTTAGTTGTGTTTGACTCACGCTTCTTGTCCTCTAATCCGAGTGTTGCTTACTTCCAGGTACGGCTGTTGTTCGCACGCTAGACAGGTTTAACCAACCGGGTACCGACTACTGGATTGAAGTAATGGATCTGCACCTTGCGCCTCAGGATCTTCCACTGGCCGCCCCTGCGCTGCAGACTGTCTATATAGGTGGCGCCGACGATCTGGCAGACGTCTTCCCCCGCCAGCATCCCTACGCAGTCGACGTCACAGACCGAGCTGGCGCTGTCCGCACCGTGGAACTCAATGCGCAGATTCGTCGTCAGGTGGTGGCTTTCCCGCCAGGCGGGCCAGAGTACGTCGTAAATGGCCCGATGGATGCCATCGTGACCCTCGAAGGTGCCGAATGGGGGGCCGATATCCCAGTTACAGTCCGGCCACCAGATGGCCAGAAAACGCCCGTAGTCGCGCTTGTCAAATCCATGGCAGTAATCGGATACCAGGTCCCTGATGGCGCTGCGACTCTCGAGCTCATCGATCCTGGCTTGTAATCCAGCTATGGAAGCGTGAATGTCCATCACCTACGGCAGCCTGCGCCCGGGTGGAACGAAAGGCCAATGCCGCGCAATGGAGCTTTTGCCAAGAGCCGCCCAAGTTGCATTATTGTAGTTACTCGACATTCCTTGCTTGCGTGCAGTAAGTGTATCTATTCCAGTTGGGTTGTCAACAATGGATCTGAACGCGTTCAATGCCCGCCAATGGTAGGCCAGTACGCTTGTACAGGCGGCCCGTTATCGACGCCTGCCCTAGATTACCTCGGGACCGCGATTTCCATTCTCGGCATCTCATCCGGCATCCCGCCCAACCCTACCGCACAGCGGGAAAACCCATTGAAGTAGGCTACCACCAGCGACAGGTGCAGCAGCTCCTGCTGGGTGAATTCTGCCTGCAACTGCTGCAGCAGGGGAGCCCGGGGAACGGATGGGTTGTTCAGGTACTGGTCAGTAAAGGCCAGTATCAATTTTTCCCGAGGGCTGAGCGCGCTCGCCTCAAAGCCATCGCCGATCATCTGCACCTTTTCTTCGTTCAGCCCCGCCTCGATCGCGATATCGTAGCGCACGGCCTTGCACAATACGCACCCGACATGCTGGGCGCTGCGCAGGCGGGCCATTTCTATTTCCGCCGCGTTGAGTGGCCCCTCGTCCCAGATGGCCGCATTGAGCGGCAGGTAACGGGCCAGAGTCTCGGGCACGATTCCCAGTGCCGAGTCACGTATGACGTTTCCGGTAGAGGACTCCGGTGCCTGTACCCGGGCTTTGCCGGCCATCAGCGGTCCTCCCCGGAGCTGCCGGCCAAGCCCCACAGCAGGCCCAGGCGTATCATGCCATCGAACACGCCCAGCGCCTGCAGCAGCGCGACCAGCCCCACCTCGCCATAGTGTGCCTTTACCGCGTCCGCTTGCGCGTCGGTGATAGCGCCCGCATCCATCGCGTGCACCTCTGTCAGCGCAAGGCAGGCGCGCTCGGCGGCGCTGAAATGAGGGCTTGCGGGCCAGCGCGTGAGTTCTTCCCGCTGCGCCCGAGGCACCTCGACCTCCTGAATCTGCCAGTCGAGCTCGCTCCTGTGCAGCTGGGCAATACGCAGCCTGCATAGCTCCAGCGTGGTGGCTGGTAGCTGCGGCAGCTGCCAGAAGCAGGTGTATAGCGCCTGGAACAGGTCGCCGATTTCAGGCAGCTGGTTCATCAGCACCTGGCGGTCACTTCCGGGGGCAATCCAGGACACTGTGTTCTCCTTCCGGATGCAATTTCTATTATTCAGGCGCGTACGGTTTCGCCTCAGCGGC
>JBFZEF010000026.1:0-5863 GCA_041307045.1 Halioglobus sp. | reverse complement strand
AAACACGTCGCCAGGCCGCAGGGTGTCGAGCAGGAACCGGGTTTCCTGCGGCTCCCAGATACCTTCCCCGGCAATTGCCGCGGACACATGCACGTCCGCCACCGCGTGTACCTGCATGGCGAGTTCACTGCCAAGACCGGGTATGCGCAGGGGATGCACGATTGCAGGGCTGCTCTGTGTCATCTGTCAGTGCTCCCGCACGCGGCTGTGTCGAAACTCCCGTAGCAGTGCAATGCCGAGTCCACTGCCAGCCAGGGCAGGCCCAGCGCGTCCAACCACTCCAGGGCCGCGGACTCTTCCTGCAGCATCGCGATGGTCGCACTGCCGCCCGCCACCAGGCACTGGCCAGCCAGCACACTCACCGCCACCAGCCCCTGCACCGGCCAGCCGGTGGCAGGATTGAGGATATGGCCATAGCGTTTTCCCTCCAGTAGCAGGCAGCGCTCGTAGTCCCCGCTGCTGGCAAGGCCGCCAGCGGCCAGGCTGATGCTGGCAATAGCGGCCCCGTCCCGGCGCGGGTGGCGGATACCGACAAGCCAGGGATCCGCCGCGGAGCCGGGGGCCACCACCGCCATATCGCCGGCCAGGTCCACCAGGCCGCGCTCGATGCCGAGCCCGGCCAGCGCGGCGGCGGCGCTGTCGCTGGCATACTCCTTCACGCAGCCGCCAAAATCAATTTCCATGCCCGCTTCGGGCAGGCTGATGGTGCCCTGGTCCCACTGCACGCGGTCCCATCCGATGAGAGGCAGCAGCGCATCGATGGTGCCCTGCGCCGGCAGGCGTCCGGACTTGAAATCCCAGGCCCGGCGCAGCACACCGGCGGTGAGGTCGAACAGGCCGGCGCTTTGCTGCCACAGGGTGTGGGCGAAGTCGAGCAGGCCCGCGGTTTCGCTGTCGATGGGCACCGGGCGCCGGGTTCCGGCGGCCCGGTTGATGGTGCTGACCAGGGAGTCGGGCAGGTAGCGACTGTACTTCTGCTCGAGCCGGCGCACCTCGGCCTCGGCGGCGCTGATGGCTCGCTTTGCCTGCGCCTCATCGGCACAGGCAAAGCGCAAACGGCAGGGGCCACCCATGGCCCGAAAGCGATGCTCGACCTGGTGCCCGACGGCGCTCACCCGGACGCCCGCCGCCGGGCTTCAGCGGAAGCGGTAGTCCAGGCCAAAGGAGTAGCGCCAGAAGTTGACCAGGGCCGGTGACTCGTCGCCACTGAATACGCCCCAGCTCTCATCGGTTTCGTAGCGCTCGCCAACGGCGCTGAGCGCCCAGTCGCCGATCTCATGCCGCAGCCTCAGCCCCCCCGAGACAGCGCCGAAGGCGGACAGGCGGTAGTCGTCCGCAAAGTAGCGTTGGTCGGTATTGGCCACATTGGCGAAGAAGTCGGCCTCGCTCTGGCTGTAATAGCGCAGGAAGGGGATCAGCTGGGTGCGCTCGCCCAGGTTCTGGTGCCAGGCCAGGTCCAGGGTGTGGGAAGCCACGCCCCAGTCGTCGTCGAAGTAGCGGTAGTCGGCCTGCAGGGCGCCGTCGGGCCAGATGAAATAGTGGCGGTAGCCGGTGCCCAGCACCCACTCCTCGCGCTCATCCGGGCGCCGGTCGTTCTTCTTGTAGGGGTCGGTGAGGAAGCCCTCGCGGTAGGTGTAGGCCAGGCCGAAGCGCACGATGGCGTTCTTGCTGATGATGCGACTCACCCCGACCCAGGCCGAACTGCTGTCCTTGTCGTCATGCAGGGTATTGGTGGGCACGGAACCCTGGGTGGGACTGATATCGTCACGGGAGGTACTGACCGCGGCGCTGTAGGTGGTCATCCCGTCGGCGCTGTTGAAGGCGCCGTCCAGGGCGACGGCATCGGACTCGTAGTCATCCTCGTCGGAGTGGACATAATTGAAACCCGCATTGCCGCGGTCGTAGTAGTAGCGCGTGGTGACACTGACCTCGGTGCGCGTATCCTCGATGCTGGCGCCGCTCATGATGACCTTGGGGCCGCCGTCGAGGCTCTGCCCCACAAACCAGGGCGAGGCGCCGCTCATATCCTCCCACTGCAGGTCCACCGCCACGGACCAGTCGTCAAGCACCGGCGCCAGCAGGTGAAACTGCGCGGCATCGATGTCGTAGCGCTCACTGCTGCCACCGAAGGTCTTGCTGCCCTGGGTATTGTCTTCCTCGTATTTGCTGTAACGAATTCCGAGCTCGGTAAACTCCGGCGGGGCATCGGCCCGGACGCCCTGGTACGCCGGCAGCAGCAGGGCGCTGGAAGTCAGCGCCAGCAGCGCGGATTGCCGGTCGGCCATCAGTTACACCCGCAGCCGCCGCCGGCAGCGCCCTGGCCCCCAGAGGAGGCCTCCTTGCTGGCGAAGATCTGGGCCTGCAGGCTGCTTTCCCTGGGATCCGTCTGCCACTGCATCTCGCGTTTGGCCAGGACGCCGCGCTCCCAGGGCTCGACGGTTTCGCAGCCACCGAGGCTGAACAATGCGAACAGGACTAGCGCCAGCTGCTTCACGGTGCTTGTTCTCCCAACAGGTCAATGATGGCGGCGCGCAGGTCGGCGCCGTCGCTCTTGCGGTAGCCCTGGTGGACCAGGCGCACGACACCGCCGCGATCGATCAGGAAGCCGGTGGGCATGCCGGGAACGCCGTAGCTGCGGGGCGTCTCACCCGTCCCGTCGCGCACCACGGGGTAGGTCACGGGGACCTGCGCCAGGAAACGCTGGGCGTCCACCTCCACCTCGTCGACATTCACGGCCAGTACCTCGAAGCCCCTGGGCCCGAGCTCCTGCCGCAACTGTTCAAGCTGGGGAAAGGAGATGCGACAGGGGCCGCACCAGGAGGCCCAGAAATCGAGGTAGACCACCTTGCCCTGCAGGGAGGCCAGTGCAAGCACAGCGGGACTGCCATCGGAGAGCAGCGGCAGGGCCAGCGGCGGCGCGGCCTGGCCCGGCTGCACCGCGGCAGCGGCAGGCAGCGCCAGCAGGGCGAGCAAGCACAGCAGCGACCACGGTTTCAGCAAAGGCTTCAGCGCTCGAGCTCCAGTTGCAGCAGGGTCCAGGTATTGTAACCGTGGTTGTGCAGGTGGAATTCCACCGGGCTGCCGGCGGGGGCGTCAAAATCCAGTGGCAGCCGCAGGTCGTAGATGTCGGCCTCGGCGGGGATGGCGACCTCGCTCTCCCACACCAGTTTCCCGGCCACGGTCACTGCCACATGAGCACTGGCCGGCTGTTCAAACGCCAGGCCGCCGTGCCACAGGACCAGGTGCAGGGAATCCCCCGCCTTGATGGCGGCCAGGCTGGGCTGGACCAGGGACAGGTAATTGCAATAGCCGGTTTCAACCTCCAGCGCGCCGTCCTCGTTGTACCAGCTGTTGCCCGGGCACTGTACCTCAACCGGGCGGTGCTCGCGCAGGCTGTCGTTGGCGGCGGACTGCTCGGTCCAGGCGTCCATATCCACCAGGCTGAGGCTGGTGGCGGCGGGGCTGGCAGCGACCTCGAACTCCACCGTCTGCTCGATCCCCAGCGCGTGGTGATCCGCGCCGCGCAGGCTGACTCGCAGGGTGTGCATGCCGGGCGCCAGGTCCGCCGGCAGGGGGTAGAAATAGCTGCTGTCCCAGGCGGTGAGGTGCTCCGCCGCATCGTCATCCGTATCCAGGTAGACGTGGTAGTGGCCCGCGTACACCTGGCTGTGATCGTCGGATTCAGCGCCGTGGTCGGCGTGATCCGCATGCCCGTCAGCGCCGTGCATCCCAGGCTCTTCCAGGGTGAAGTTGTTGAACAGCAGTTTCAGGGGCACGATGTCGCCCGCTGTGAACCGCTGGCGATAGGCCGGTGTCTCGATGTGCACGCTGGGGGCATAGCTGTAGTCGCGGCCTGCCTCAGGCTTTGTCATCAACACCGAGTAAAGGCACATCTCATCGCCGGTACCGTCACCCCACTCCAGGTCCCGGGGCGTCTGCTGCACGCCGTTGACGAAGTCCTGGTTGGCCTGGGTGTTGTCCCAGGCACACTCCAGCGTAATGCGATCGCCGGGCTCCATCAGCAGTTCCCCGTCAAAGCGGTAGGTGCTCTGCCAGTTGAAGTCCCAGTCGCGGATATCGAGCATGACCTGCCGGGTCCCGTTCTTGCGCAGCAGGGTGAGGCGCCCGCTCTTGCCCCGGGTATGCATATGGATGAAACCGTTGTGCATCACCCAGGGATCGTTCAGGCCGATACCGGCAGGCCCGCCCCGAATCAGGCCGAGCACGTTGGTACCCACGGTAAACTGGTGGCGCGCATCCGGGTCATTTGCCGCGATCGGCATACCGCCCGGCGCCAGCCACCGGGGGTCGGTGATCAGGGAAGAGCTGGCGGGCCGCGCCACCTGGGCTTTGGTCTCAACCAGGATGGTGGACTGGTCCGGCCGCGGCTCGGCCACCAGGGTGTTGTAATGCATCTGCACGATCATCACCGAGCCCGGTTTCACCCCGATTCCCGTGCCTTCCGGTGGCGGCTCACGCCCGGCCCCGGGCACCCAGCCGCCGATCTGGCGTGGCAGCGCAGCGCCCCCGATACCGCCCATCCCCACGCAATGCCAGCCGGGGCGGCCGTCCTCGCCGTCCGCAGCGTAGTAGGTGGCGGCGTCTTCCGGCTCACCGATCGAAACGATGACGTGATGGACTTCGTCCACCTGGTCGGGAATGACATCCACATCGGTCACATAGGCAAACTCATCCAGCGGCCACTCGATCGCGAAACAGCGGTGGTCATCCGGCCTCAGGGTGGGGGTATAGGCCTGGGGCAGCGCCAGTTTCAGGTTGAAGTTGTCGCTCCCTTTTACCGGCTTTTCGGGCGGTGCCTGGTAATCCCGGGGATCTCCCTCGGCCAAATCGCCCTGCAGCCAGTTCATGAGGATGTACTTCTGCTCCGGGCTGAGGCCGCGGCTGTCGGCGAAGGGGGTGTAGCCCTCGGTGGGGTGCCAGGGCGGCATGGAGCCGTTTTCGACGGCAAAGCTCGCCGCGGCGGCCACCGCCTTCACCTGGGCGTAGGTTGCCATGGGGAAGGGCGCGATCCCACCTTCGGCGTGGCAGGTGACGCACTTCTCCTCGAGGATCGCCCGGGCTTCACCGTGGTAAGTGTAGCCGCCATCCAGCTGCCGCAGCGGCTGCTGCGACGGATCGCCCAGGGGTGCGCCGGCATCGAGCCAGTCCAGCAGCAGCCGGGTGTCGCTGGCTCGCAGGTCGGCGTAGCCCTGGGGAGGCATGGTGTCTCCCTCCAGCACGTAGATCATGGCCGAACGCTTCGCCAGCACCTGGCTGTGGGTCCGCAACGGGAAGGGCGCCAGGCCGCCGTCGGTGTGACAGGCGACGCAGTAGCGCTCGATCAGGGGTTGGGCCGTGCTATACCAGGATACTGCGGGCGGGGGCGCCGCGGCGCCCTCCGTGCCCGCGCCGCCATCGACGCTGACACCGGATGAGCCGCCACCACCACCGCCACAGGCAGTGAGGACCAGGCACGCGGGCAGTGCCGCCCGGCGCAAATAATCAGTCAGGGTTTGCATCGCAGGAAAATAGCACAGGGCGCGCCATAAGTCAGCCGGGCGGCGCGGGAGAGGCCTTTCCCGCCGGGGCCCCGGCCCGTTCCACCCGGCCCCGGCGCCCCGTTTGGTCGGTCCAAACCCTTCGTTCCCAGCAACCCGATTGCCCGCTACAATAGCCGCCCCCGCAGGGGCCCGGGCGAGCACGGGCGGCTGTCCGCGGGAACCAACCCAATCCACCGCATAGCGGATATCTACAGGACATCGATATGATCTATCAGAGTGACTCACTCTCGGTGCAACGCCTGGAGGGCGGCATCGCCGAATTGAACTTCGATCGGCAGGGCGAATCCGTCAATAAGTTCGAC
>JBFZEF010000025.1:0-16610 GCA_041307045.1 Halioglobus sp. | reverse complement strand
GGCTGGCCGGTGGAATACTTGTAACTCATGGCCGCCAGTGTGGGCATCTTCGCGATCAGGCGGTAGGCCGCGATCCGGCGGTGGTTGTCGTTGGAGATATCCAGCGAGTCGTGGTAGAAGGCGGAGAGGGCGCCCACTACACCGCACATGATGGCCATGGGGTGCGCATCGCGGCGGAAGGCGTTGAAGAACGTACGGATCTGTTCGTGCACCATGGTATGGCGGTGTACGGTGCCGACAAACTTCTCTTTCTGCTCCTTGTTCGGCAGTTCCCCGTACAGCAGCAGGTAGCAGGTCTCCAGGTAGTCGGAATCTTCCGCCAGCTGCTCGATCGGGTAACCCCGGTGCAGCAGTACTCCCTTGTTGCCATCGATAAAGGTGATCTGCGACTCGCAGGCGGCGGTGGACACGAAACCCGGGTCGTAAGTGAACAGGTTTTTGGCGGTAAGCGCCCCGACATCGATCACGTCCGGGCCCAGGGTGCCCGAATAAATCGGCAGTTCAATGGCTCCCTCTAGGCCATCGATGGTCAGGAGGGCTTTTTTGTCGCTCATGGGAGATCCTGGGATGTGAAACGTTTGGCGCTTCACTATAGGGTTTCCCGCGTTTTTGTCAATTGATCCGGGCCAGCTTCAGGTCGCGCCCGGGAGGGCGCCAGCATCCATCCGCGAGTCCCCGCGTGGGCGCGGAACGCACTGCTTCACGAATTGGACAGGGGAGGGGGGTAGGTTTGTAACGGGTTTGTAATTGCGGCGCCAAGTCCCTATAATTTCTCGCGTTTTGGCCAGCTGGCCGCGCCTGCGTCTCGCAACGCATACGACTTCCGGCTCAAATCGATGAAGCGCCCGCCCGGGCGCCTTAACCACGGTGCCTTATTGTGAAAGACAAGCGTCCAGTTAACCTCGATATCGGTACCATGCGGTTGCCCCTGACCGCGTGGACATCCATCGCTCACCGCGCCTCCGGCGTGTTCCTGTTTGCCGGCATGGCAGTCCTTATCTGGGTCCTGGATGCCAGTCTGGCCAGCCCTGAGAGTTTTGCCTCGCTGCAGGAATGCCTCGGCAGCCCCCTGGCAAAGCTGGTGATATGGGCAGTGGTGGCCGGCCTTATCTACCACAGTGTCGCCGGGGTAAAGCACCTGGTCATGGACCTGGGCGTTGGCGAGACTATGGAGGGAGGCACCCTGGGCGCGAAGGTCGTGCTGGCGGTGTCGGCGGTGTTGATTGTTCTGGCAGGAGTCTGGATATGGTAACTGCAGTCACCAGCATGGGCCGCTCCGGGCTCTACGATTGGCTCATGCAGCGGGTAACCGCTGTCATTTTGCTGGCCTATTTCCTGCTCGTGGGCTGCGTGCTCCTGGGCGGGGTCGATTATGCAGCCTGGAAAGCGCTTTACTCCCAGACCTGGATGCGGGTGTTCAGCCTGCTGGCACTGCTGTCCCTGGGTATGCATGCCTGGGTTGGCCTGTGGGCCGTTTTCACCGACTACCTGACCGAGCGCCTGCTGGGTAATGTCGGTAATGTCCTGCGCCTTCTGGCCCAGGGTGTCAGCGCGCTCATCATGTTCACGTATGTGGTCTGGGGCATCCAGATTCTGTGGGGTTTATAAATGGCTGCTCTTCGTACTCTCTCTTTTGACGGTGTGATCGTAGGCGGCGGCGGCGCCGGTATGCGCGCGGCCCTGCAGCTGGCGCAGTCGGGCTATAAAACCGCTGTCATCTCCAAGGTGTTCCCCACCCGTTCCCACACCGTATCGGCCCAGGGCGGCATCACCTGCGCCATCGCCAGCGCCGACCCGAATGACGACTGGCGCTGGCACATGTACGACACGGTGAAAGGCTCCGACTATATAGGCGACCAGGACGCTATTGAATATATGTGCAGCGTGGGTCCAGAGGCCGTATTCGAGCTGGAGCATATGGGCCTGCCGTTCTCCCGCACCGAGGAGGGGCGTATCTACCAGCGCCCCTTTGGCGGCCAGTCCAAGGATTACGGCAAGGGCGGCCAGGCGGCCCGCACCTGCGCCGCGGCGGATCGCACAGGCCATGCGCTGCTGCACACCCTGTACCAGGGCAACATGAAGAACAAAACGGTGTTCTTCAATGAGTGGTTCGCCACCGACCTGGTCAAGAACCAGGACGGCGCGGTGGTGGGTGTCATGGCGATCTGCATAGAAACCGGTGAAGTCGTTTACATCAAGTCGAAGGCGACGGTGTTCGCCACCGGTGGGGCGGGAAGAATCTACGCCTCAACCACCAATGCCCACATCAACACGGGAGACGGCATCGGCATGGCACTGCGCGCCGGCTTCCCGGTCCAGGACATCGAGATGTGGCAGTTCCACCCCACGGGTATCGCCGGGGCCGGGACCCTGGTCACAGAGGGCTGCCGCGGTGAGGGCGGTTATCTCATCAACAAGGACGGCGAGCGCTTTATGGAGCGTTACGCTCCCAATGCCAAGGACCTCGCGGGTCGCGACGTGGTGGCCCGCTCGATGGTGCTGGAGATCATCGAGGGTCGCGGTTGCGGTCCGCAGGGCGACCATGTACTGCTAAAACTCGATCATCTGGGCGAGGAAGTGCTGGAAAGCCGCCTGCCTGGCATTTGTGAGCTCTCCCGCACCTTCGCCCATGTGGATCCGGTCAAGGAGCCCATTCCAGTTGTGCCCACCTGTCATTACATGATGGGCGGAATTCCAACCAATATTCACGGCCAGGCCCTGACGGTTGACGCCAGCGGCAGGGACGTGGTCATTCCGGGGCTCTATGCCTGCGGTGAGGTGGCCTGCGTTTCCGTGCACGGAGCCAACCGCCTCGGCGGCAATTCACTGCTCGACCTGGTCGTTTTCGGTCGTGCTTCGGGCCTTTATATTGAGAAAGCGCTGCGAGCGGGCATAGAGATGAGGGATGCGTCAGAAAGCGATATCGAGCAGGCCACCGCCCGGCTCAACCGACTCAACAACTCCAGCGGCGGCGAGCCTGTGGCAGTCCTGCGCAAGGAGCTACAGAACACCATGCAGAACTATTTCGGTGTGTTCCGCAATGGCGAGTTCATGCAAAAAGGGATAGACCAGCTGGCCCAGTTGCGCGGGCGGATCGAGAGCGCAAGGCTGGACGACAAGAGCAAGGCCTACAACACCGCCAGAATCGAGGCGCTCGAACTGCAGAACCTGCTGGAAGTGGCCGAGGCGACTGCCATAACGGCGGAAGGGCGGAAGGAAAGCCGCGGGGCGCATGCGCGCGAGGATTTCGACTCCCGCGACGACGAGAACTGGCTGTGCCACTCGCTCTATTTCCCTGCCGACAAGAGGGTGGGCAAGCGGGCGGTCAATTTCGAACCGAAAACGGTTGAGACTTTCCAGCCGAAAGCGCGCACGTATTAAGGGGCAGTCACTATGTTGCAAGTAAGTATCTACCGCTATAACCCCGAGACCGATGCCGAGCCTTACATGCAGGACGTGCAGGTGGACACCGGTGGCAAGGACCTGATGGTGCTGGACGTGATGGAGTTGATCAAGGCCCAGGATACATCGGTTGTCTATCGCCGCTCCTGCCGCGAGGGTGTTTGCGGATCCGACGGCGTCAACATGAACGGCAAGAATGGACTGGCCTGCATCACGCCCCTGTCGGAGACCGTCCGCAACAACAAGCTGGTGCTGCGTCCGCTGCCCGGCCTCCCGGTCATCCGCGACCTGGTGGTGGACATGAGCATGTTTTATGCCCAGTACGAGAAAATACAACCCTACCTGCAGAATGACTCGCCGGCGCCGGCTATAGAGCGCCTGCAGTCACCGGAAGACCGGGCCAAGCTCGACGGCCTGTACGAGTGTATTCTCTGCGCCTGCTGTTCCACGGCCTGCCCCTCCTTCTGGTGGAATCCCGACCGCTTCATCGGGCCGGCGGGGCTGCTGCAGGCCTATCGCTTCCTGGCAGATAGCCGGGACACGGCCACCGAAGATCGCCTGTCGCGGCTGGACGACCCCTTCAGCGTGTTCCGCTGCCACGGTATCCAGAATTGTGTGAATGTCTGCCCCAAGGGCCTCAATCCCACGAAGGCGATCGGACATATCCGAAACATGCTCTTGAGTCGTGCTACCTGACATCAGAAAATTACTTTAACATATTGAATAATATGTATTTATTGTAATCAATTCGTGAGTCGCAAGAGGTGCCGGGTCGGCTCGGCCCGGGGTGAGAGCAGCCCCCGCGCGCCTTCTGCTGCGGTACTGCTACACTGCTTCGACTGTTGCCCCGGGGCACCGTGATTACTGGCTGGAAGGATTCTGGATGCAAGAAAGCTCTATGGAACAGTTGTGGCGCAGCTCGCATATAGCGGGCGGCAACGCGACCTACGTGGAGGACCTCTACGAGGTCTACCTCAAGAACCCCAACGGTGTTCCGGAACAGTGGCGCGAGTATTTCCACAAACTGCCGCAGGTCGAGTCTGCGGTGGTACAGCTGCTGGATGTTCCGCACTCCGTCATTCGCGACCGCTTCGCCCAGATCAGCAAGATGCGGGTGCGCACGGCAGCGACGGTCCAGCACGACTCCCAGGCAACCGAATACGAGCGCAAGCAGGTTCGCGTTGTCCAGCTGATCTCCGCCTACCGCCAGCGCGGTCACCAGAAAGCCAGGCTCGACCCCCTGGGACTGGCGAAGCGTGAGCAGGTAGCGGACCTCGAGTTGTCGTTCCACCAGCTGTCGGCAGCGGATTTCGACACGGTTTTCCAGACCGGCAGCATGCATATCGGCAAGGCCGACGCCACCCTGGGAGAAATTCTCGACGCCCTGGAGCGCACTTATTGCCACACGGTCGGCGCCGAATTCATGCACATCGTCGACACCGATCAACGCATGTGGATCATGCAGCGGATGGAATCGGTGCGTTCGGCCCCCGATTACGGCCGGGAAGTGCAGCTGCAACTGTTGCGCAGCCTGATCCAGGCGGAGGGCCTGGAGAAGTCCCTCGGAACCAAGTATCCCGGCACCAAGCGGTTTGGCCTGGAAGGCGGCGAGAGCCTGATTCCCATGCTCACGGAAATGATCCAGCGCTGCGGCTCGGTGGGCGCCCGGGAGATTGTGATCGGTATGGCCCACCGGGGTCGCCTGAACGTGCTGGTCAATATCCTTGGCAAGAACCCGGCCGAGCTGTTTGCCGAATTCGAAGGCCGTGTGCAGTACTCAAGCTCGGGCGACGTGAAGTATCACCAGGGCTTTTCCTCCAATGTGATGACACCGGGCGGGGAAGTACACCTGGCCCTGTCTTTCAATCCGTCCCATCTGGAGATCGTATCTCCGGTGGCAGAGGGCTCGGTGCGGGCGCGGCAGGAGCGGCGCAAGGACAAGACCGGTAGTCTGGTGGTACCGATCATCATTCACGGCGATGCGGCCTTCGCCGGCCAGGGCGTGGTGATGGAAACCTTCCAGATGTCCCAGACCCGGGCCTACAAGACCGGCGGCACCATTCATATCGTGCTAAACAACCAGGTGGGCTTCACTACCCACCGGCGCCAGGACGCCCGCTCCACCGAGTACTGTACCGATATTGCCAAGATGGTGCAGGCCCCGATTTTCCATGTAAACGCCGACGATCCCGAGGCGGTCCTGTTCGTCACCCAGGTGGCAGTGGATTTCCGCAACCAGTTCAAGAAAGACGTGGTGATAGACCTTATCTGCTATCGCCGCCGGGGTCACAACGAGGCCGACGAGCCTTCGGTGACCCAGCCGATCATGTACGCCAGGATCCGCAAGCACAAGCCGACCCGGGATCTCTATGCCGAGAAGCTCATAGCGGCGGGTATCCTGAGCGAGGCCGAGGACCAGGCACTGGTGGAGCGCTACCGGGAGTCCCTGGATCGGGGCGAGCCTATGGTAAGCAGCCTGGTATCGGAGCCGGACACAGCCCTCTTTGTCGACTGGACCCCCTACCTGGGGCACTCATGGACCATGCCTGCTGAAACTGGGATGGATCTGCATGAGTTGCAGAGCCTCGGCCACGACAGCAATGTACCGCCGGATAACTTCCCACTGCAGAAGCAGGTGGCCAAGATTCTGGAGGATCGTCGCAAAATGGCAGCCGGGGCCATGCCGCTGAACTGGGGTTTCGCCGAAACCCTGGCCTATGCCACGCTCCTCAGGCAGGGCTACCCGGTGCGCATCACCGGGCAGGACGTGGGCCGTGGCACCTTTTCCCACCGCCACGCAGTCCTGCACAACCAGAAGACCGGCAAGACCTACCGGCCGCTGCAACATCTCGGCCCTGGCCAGGCGAGGTTCAAGATCTATGACTCCCTGTTGTCGGAAGAAGCGGTGCTCGCCTTCGAGTACGGCTACTCCACCACCTTGCCCCAGGGCCTGGTGATCTGGGAGGCGCAATTCGGTGATTTCGCCAACGGCGCCCAGGTCGTGATCGACCAGTTCATTACCAGCGGTGAGCACAAGTGGCAGCGGCTCAGTGGCCTCACCATGTTGCTGCCCCACGGTTATGAAGGGCAGGGCCCCGAGCACTCCTCAGCCCGCCTCGAGCGGTTCATGCAGTTGTGCGCTGAGCACAACATCCAGGTCTGTGTTCCCACCACGCCGGCCCAGGTATTCCATATGCTCAGGCGCCAGGCTATCAGGCCTCTGCGCAAACCGCTGATCGTCATGACGCCCAAGAGCCTGCTGCGCCACAAGGAGGCGATCTCGACGCTCGAGGAACTCGCCAACGGCCGCTTTTTCAATGTGCTGGACGAGACCGATGACCTCGACAGGGCCGCGGTGGAGCGGGTGATATTGTGCAGCGGTAAAGTGTTTTACGATCTGCGGGCCGCCCGGCGCGAGCGCGGCATCGGCAATATCGCCATCGTGCGACTGGAGCAGCTCTATCCCTTCCCGGAAGAGGAGTTGCTGAAGGTGCTGGCGACCTACCCGAATATCACCGACGCGATCTGGTGCCAGGAAGAGCCCGTGAACCAGGGCGCCTGGTACTCCAGCCAGCATCATATGCGCAGGGCCATTCATCACCATCGCCGTGACGTCTACCTGCGCTATGTGGGCCGGGAGGCATCGGCGGCACCGGCGGCGGGTTACATGGCGCTGCACGTGGCCCAACAGGAAGAATTTATCAACCAAGCGCTGGCTGCCGACAAATCGGCCAGCGAGTAGCGGAGCAGGGAATCGAGATGTCCATTGAGATTAAAGCCCCGGCGTTTCCGGAGTCGGTTGCAGACGGTGAGATCGCAACCTGGCACAAGGCCGAGGGTGATGCGGTGGCCCGGGACGAGCTGATAGTCGAAATTGAAACGGACAAGGTCGTGATGGAAGTGCTGGCGCCGGAAGATGGAGTTATCTCCAGGATTCATGCCCGGGAAGGCGATACCATCCAGAGTGAGCAGTTGCTGGCCACCCTCGAGCAGGGTGCGGCAGCTGTTGCCGGCGCTGCCCTGGCCAGGGCCCCGGCGGTCGCCGCCCCGGTAACAGCAGACAGTGGCGTCGAACTGGCCGGTCCGGCCGCCAGGCAACTATTGGAAGAGCACAAACTGGACCCGGCCAGCATCGCCGGCAGCGGCAAGGGCGGCCGCATCCTCAAGGAAGACATCCTGGCCCACCTGAAGACGCTGGAAACCGCCCAGGCAGCGGTGCCTGTCATCCCGGCCGGCATTCCCGAGGCCCCCAGCGGACCCTCCGGCGAGCGGGTCGAGAAGCGGGTGCCTATGACCCGGATGCGCGCCAAGATCGCCGAGCGCCTGCTCAATGCCACCCAGCAAACAGCAATGCTCAGCACTTTCAACGAGGTCAACATGGCGCCGGTCATGGCGCTGCGCAGCAAGTACAAGGACCAGTTCGAGAAAGTCCACAATGGCACCCGCCTCGGGTTTATGGGGTTTTTTGTCAAGGCGGCCTGCGAGGCCCTGAAACGCTATCCCGCTGTCAATGCCTCCATCGATGGCAACGACGTGGTCTACCACGGTTACCAGGATATCGGTGTCGCGGTTTCAACCGATAACGGTCTGGTGGTGCCTGTGCTGCGCGACGCCGACTTCATGAGCCTGGCGGATATCGAGGCCGCCATTCGCGACATGGGCATTCGCGCCAAGGACAACAAGCTCACAATCGACGATATGACGGGCGGCACGTTCACGGTGACCAACGGGGGCGTATTCGGTTCGCTCCTGTCCACCCCGATCCTCAATCCGCCCCAGACCGGTATCCTGGGTATGCACAAGATCCAGGATCGCCCCATGGCCGTGAATGGCCAGGTTGTCATCCAGCCGATGATGTATCTTGCCCTGTCCTACGACCACCGCCTGATCGATGGCAAGACCGCGGTGCAGTTCCTGGTGGCCATCAAGGACCTTATCGAGGATCCGGCCCGCATCCTGCTGCAGTTGTAATCGCTTGACGCTGTAGCGCACAGACAATTCGGGAAAAAGTGTATGGCTGAGAAATACGATGTTGTGGTGATTGGCGCCGGCCCGGCCGGCTATGTCGCAGCGATTCGTGCTGCCCAACTTGGATTATCCGTCGCCTGCGTGGAGCAGTGGCTGGATGACAAGGGCAAAGTGCGACTTGGGGGCACCTGCCTGAATGTCGGCTGTATTCCCTCCAAGGCCCTGCTCGATAGCAGCCACAAATTTGCCGAGGCCAGGGACAGCCTGGCTGTTCACGGTATCAGCGTACAGGGTGCCAGTATCGATGTTCCCGCCATGCTCAGGCGCAAGGACGCCATCGTTGAGCAATTGACCGGAGGGATCGCGGGCCTGTTCAAGCACAACGGCGTCACCGCGATTGCCGGCACCGGCAGGGTGCTTTCGGGTACCCGGGTAGAGGTAACGGACAAGGCTGGCAAGGTCGAGCTTATCGCCGCCGGCAATATCATCGTCGCCGCGGGTTCCCTGCCGGTTGCGATTCCTCCCGCACCCGTGGACAACAAGTTCATACTCGATTCGACCGGTGCGCTGGAGCTGGCGGAGGTGCCGCGCCGGCTGGGGGTGATCGGGGCCGGTGTCATCGGACTGGAGCTTGGCAGTGTCTGGGCGCGGCTGGGCTCCGAGGTGGTGATGCTGGAGGCGCTCGATGACTTTCTGCCGATGATGGACCAACAGATCGCCAAAGAGGCGGCCAAAATTTTCAGGAAGCAGGGCCTGGATATCCGCCTGGGTACCCGGGTGACGCGCGCGCAGGTCAAGGACGGGGCTGTCGTGGTGACCTACAGCACCGCGAGCGGTGAGCAGGTGGAGACCTTCGACCGGCTGATTGTCGCGGTCGGGCGCAAACCGCGTTCGCAGGAGCTGTTCGCCAGTGACAGCGGCCTGACCCTGGATGAGCGAGGCTACATTTTCGTCAACGACTCCTGCGAGACCGAAGCCCCGCATATCTTTGCCGTGGGCGACGTCGTACGCGGCCCCATGCTGGCCCACAAGGGTTCGGAGGAGGGCGTCATGGTTGCCGAGCGAATTGCCGGCAAAAAGACCCAGGTGAACTATGACTGTATTCCCTCGATAATCTACACCCACCCGGAAGTGGCGGCGGTGGGTCGCACCGAGCAGGAACTGAAAGCCGATGGCGTGCCGTATAAGAGCGGTGTTTTTCCGTTTGCGGCAAGCGGCAGGGCCCTGGCCTCCAATGATGCCGAGGGCATTGTCAAGATTATCGCCCATGCGGAAAACGATCGCATACTGGGCTGCCATATTGTTGGCCCGTCCGCCGCTGACCTGGTGCAGCAGGTGGTAATAGCGATGGAGTTTGGCGGCAGTGCGGAAGACCTGGCCCTGACCGTATTTGGCCATCCGACGCTGTCGGAGGCGGTGCACGAGGCGGCGCTGGCGGTGGGCGGCCACGCCATTCATGTGGCAAACAGGAAGAACAAGAAATAGAATTTGCCCGCGCGCGAACGATAACATAATCCCCGGCGCGCACGGGCTTGAAGCGGTCGATCCGGTGGGCAAAGTCACCGGCCCGGTCAATAACCAGAGCAGCAGAAAACAGGACTGAAAATGAACCTTCATGAGTATCAGGGCAAGCAGTTGTTTGCCGAGTACGGGCTGCCGGTTTCCAGGGGTTACGCGGTTGAAACACCCCAGGAAGCGGTGGATGCGGCGACGCAGATCGGGGGCGATATGTGGGTGGTCAAGGCCCAGGTACACGCCGGCGGGCGAGGCAAGGCCGGGGGCGTGAAGCTGGTCAAGAGCAAGGAGGAGATCAGGGAGTTTGCCACCCACTGGCTGGGCAAGAACCTGGTCACCTACCAGACCGATGCCAATGGCCAGCCTGTGAGCAAGATACTTGTGGAGAGCTGTACTGATATCGCCGATGAACTGTACCTCGGTGCAGTGGTGGATCGGTCCTCGCGCAGGATTGTTTTTATGGCGTCGACTGAGGGCGGGGTGGAAATCGAAAAGGTGGCCCACGAAACGCCCGAAAAGATACTGCGGGCGATCATCGACCCGCTGGTCGGCGCCCAGCCCTTCCAGGGTCGCGAGTTGGCGTTCAAGCTCGGCCTCAAGGGTGACCAGATCAAGCAATTCGTGAAGATATTCATGGGCCTGGCCCAGCTGTTCGTGGACAAGGATCTCGCCCTGATCGAGGTGAACCCGCTGGTCATCACCCAGCAGGGTAACCTGCACTGTCTGGATGCCAAGCTCGGCGTCGACGGCAATGCGCTGTTCCGCCAGAAAGCCCTCCATGAAATGCACGATCCCAGTCAGGAGGACGCGCGCGAAGTCCACGCGGCGCGCTGGGAACTCAATTATGTCGCCCTTGGCGGCAGTATAGGCTGCATGGTCAACGGCGCCGGCCTGGCCATGGGCACCATGGACATCGTCGCGCTGCACGGCGGTTTCCCGGCCAACTTCCTCGACGTGGGGGGCGGTGCAACCAGGGAGCGTGTAACCGAGGCGTTCAAGATCATTCTCTCCGATGAAAAGGTGAAGGCGGTGTTGATCAATATTTTTGGTGGCATCGTGCGCTGTGACCTGATAGCCGAAGGTGTTATCGGCGCGGTGGAGGAGATCGGGGTAAACGTACCGGTCGTGGTGCGCCTGGAGGGAAACAACGCGGAACTGGCGCGCAAGGTGCTGGCCGACAGCGGTCTCAACATTATTGCGGCCACCAGTCTTACGGACGCTGCCCAACGGGCGGTAGCAGCAGCGGGAGGTGCAGCCAAATGAGCATTCTGATCGACAGCAACACCAGGGTGATCTGCCAGGGATTCACCGGCTCCCAGGGTACCTTTCACTCCGAGCAGGCCATCGCCTATGGCACGAAAATGGTTGGCGGGGTTACGCCGGGCAAGGGCGGCCAGGAACACCTGGGTTTGCCCGTGTTCAACACCGTGGCCGACGCGGTGGCCGCCACTGGCGCCGATGCCTCGGTCATCTACGTCCCGGCTGCCTTCTGCAAGGACTCCATTCTCGAAGCCGCCTGTTCCGGGATCAAGCTTATTGTCTGTATCACCGAGGGCATTCCCACGCTGGATATGTTACAGGTGAAGGTGAAGTGCGACGAGTTGGGTGTACGCCTGATTGGACCGAACTGCCCCGGGGTGATCACACCCGGCCAGTGCAAGATCGGAATCATGCCCGCCAGTATCCACCTGCCGGGTAAGGTAGGCATCGTATCGCGCTCGGGAACGCTAACCTACGAGGCGGTAAAACAGACCACTGATGCAGGTTATGGCCAATCCACCGTGGTCGGCATCGGCGGCGACCCGATTCCGGGCTCGAACTTTATCGATATCCTCGGCATGTTCCAGAAGGATTCCGCCACCGAGGCGATCGTGATGATCGGTGAGATCGGCGGCACCGCGGAGGAAGAGGCCGCGGCGTTCATCAAGGCGAATGTCACCAAGCCAGTGGTATCCTATATCGCCGGGGTAACTGCGCCAAAGGGCAAGCGCATGGGCCATGCTGGAGCGATTATTTCCGGTGGCACCGGCACGGCGGCTGAAAAGTTTGCCGCGCTGGAAGGCGCCGGTGTCAAGACGGTGCGCAGCCTGGCCGATATCGCGGCAGGGCTGGCGGAGGTCACCGGCTGGTAGCAAGCGGGTTGCAGCCCTGGCACCGGGGGGCCTGTTGTCCGACAGGTCCCTTGCATACCCAATGCCGTTTTTTAGTTCTCTGCAGGGAAACCTTTGCCGGGATTGATTCAGCTCAAGATCCGGCGTTTCCCGGCCATCGCCGTGGCGATATTATGGGAATCTGATGTGAAATTTTTGTTTTGGGATGAGGGGCTACTCCCGGGTGGCGCAAGTCATCGACCCTCGCACGCGTTGTAGCAGCTTTGAAGGCAGCAAATTATGGCAAGCAAGATCGACTTATCAGCTTACGGCATCAGCAGCGCCGCTGAAATTATCCACAATCCGTCCTACGAGCAGTTGTTCGCCGAAGAGACTCGGGCAGACCTCGAGGGCTATGAAAGAGGCATCGTCACCGAGCTGGGCGCAGTGGCCGTCCACACGGGAGTTTTCACTGGCCGCTCTCCCAAGGACAAGTTCATCGTACTCGACGATGTCAGTCGTGAGCATATCTGGTGGAACTCCCCTGAATCTCCCAACGACAACAAGCCGATCTCGCCGGAGAACTGGGCTTTTCTCAAGGGCCTGGTGGCGCAGCGTCTGTCGGGCCGACGCCTGTTTGTCGTCGATACTTTCTGTGGCGCCAACATCAACAGCCGGCTCAAGGTCCGATTTGTGATGGAAGTCGCCTGGCAGGCGCATTTCGTCAAGAACATGTTTATTCGGCCAACCGAAGAAGAGCTGGCGGTTTATGGCGAGCCCGATTTCGTCGTCCTCAATGCCTCCAAGACCAGCGCTGCCAACTGGCAGGAACACGGCCTTAATTCGGAAGTTTTCACGGTCTTTAACATGACCGAGAAAATGCAGATCATCGCCGGTACCTGGTACGGCGGCGAGATGAAAAAGGGCATGTTCGCCATGATGAATTACTACCTGCCGCTGCGCAATATGGCCTCCATGCATTGCTCGGCCAATGTCGGCGAGGGGGGCGACGTCGCGATCTTTTTCGGCCTGTCCGGCACCGGTAAGACTACGCTTTCAACCGATCCCAAGCGCCGCCTCATCGGCGACGACGAGCACGGCTGGGACGATGACGGTGTGTTTAATTTCGAGGGCGGATGCTACGCCAAGACCATCGACCTGGACCCGTTGAGTGAGCCGGATATCTACAAGGCCATCAAGCGCGACGCCCTGCTCGAGAATGTGGCGGTGGACGCCAGCGGCAAGATTGACTTCGCTGACCGCTCGATCACCGAGAACACCCGGGTCTCCTACCCGATCTACCATATCGACAATATCGTCAAGCCGGTATCCCGGGCCGGGCATCCCACCAAGGTCATTTTCCTGACCGCGGACGCCTTCGGGGTGCTGCCCCCGGTGTCCATCCTCGATGACGAGCAGACCAAGTACCATTTCCTTTCAGGTTTTACTGCCAAGCTGGCAGGTACGGAGCGGGGCATTACCGAGCCAGTACCCACCTTCTCGGCCTGTTTCGGCAAAGCTTTTCTCAGCCTGCACCCGGTGACTTATGGCAAGGTCCTGGTAGCGCGGATGGACGCCGTGAACGCGAAGGCGTACCTGGTGAATACCGGTTGGAACGGCACCGGCAAGCGAATATCCATCAAGGATACGCGGGCAATCATCGATGCCATTCTCGATGGCTCGATCGAGAAGGCGGAAACGGCGACCCTGCCCATATTCAACCTGGTCATACCCCGGGCCCTGCAGGGCGTTGACAGCCGCATACTCGATCCGCGCAATACCTACGCCGATGCGAGTGAGTGGGAGTGCAAAGCGGTGGACCTGGCCCAGCGCTTTATAAAGAACTTCGCGCTTTTCACCGACAATGACGAGGGCAGGGTCCTGGTGGCCGCCGGACCCCAGCTGTAGGCTCTCCACCGCCGGTCTTTGCGCCAAGGCAGGTGGCCTTGCTGGCAGGGCTTGAAATTCCATAAGCCCGCCCCCATTTTTGTGGGCTCCAGTTGATCACTTGGACTCAACCCGCATATGAATGAGGACGCCATGACCGCAGATGTACGCAAGGAAACCCTGGGTTTCCAGACCGAAGCCAAGCAGTTGCTCCACCTGATGATCCACTCCCTGTACAGCAACAGGGAAATTTTCTTGCGGGAGCTGATCTCCAACGCCAGCGACGCCATCGACAAGCTCCGCTTTTCCGCCCTCGCCGATCCCGGCCTGCTGGAAGGTGGCGGCGAGTTGCACATCCAGGTGGACCTGGCCAAGAGCAAGAAACTGCACACCATCACCATCAGCGATAACGGCATTGGCATGAACCGCCAGGAGGTCATAGACAACCTCGGCACCATCGCCAAGTCGGGCACCGCCGCGTTCCTGCAGAACCTGACCGGCGACCAGAAGAAGGACTCACAACTGATAGGCCAGTTCGGTGTCGGCTTCTACTCGGCGTTTATCGTGGCTGAAAGGGTCGAGGTGCATACCCGCAAGGCTGGGGAGGCCGCTGACCAGGGAGTTCTGTGGGAATCCCACGGCGAGGCGGAGTTCAGCATTGAGCCGAAGCCGAAAGACACCCGGGGTACCAGCATCACCCTGTACCTGAAGAAGGACTGCCAGGAGTTTGCCGACGACTGGCGGGTGCGCAGCGTGATCAAAAAATACTCGGACCATATCTCGGTGCCGGTGATGATGGCCAGGCCCCCGGCGGCGGCGCAAGAGGGCGAAAAGCCCGCCAAGGATGCGCCAGTGGAGTACCAGGCCGTCAACGCCGCCACCGCCCTGTGGACACGTCCCCGCACCGAGATCAGCGACGAGGAATACAAGGAGTTTTACAAACATATTTCCCATGATTTCCAGGATCCACTGACCTGGTCCCACAACAAGGTAGAGGGCAAGCTCGAATATACCAGCCTGCTCTACCTGCCGAAAAAGGCGCCTTTCGACCTGTGGAACCGTGAGATGACCCGGGGTCTCAAACTCTATGTGCAGCGCACCTTCATCATGGACGAGGCCGAGCAGTTCCTGCCCCTGTACCTGCGATTTGTCAAAGGCGTGGTGGATTCCAACGACCTTTCCCTGAACGTGTCGCGAGAGATCCTGCAGCAGGACCCTGCGGTGGAGTCCATGCGCGGTGCACTCACCAAGCGGGTGCTGGAAATGCTCGCCAAGCTGGCCAAGAGCAAGGGCGACGACTACGCCACTTTCTGGAAGGAATTTGGCCAGGTCCTGAAAGAGGGGCCGGCTGAGGACTTCGCGAACAAGGAAAAGATAGCCAAGCTGTTGCGCTTCAGTACCACCCATACCGATGCGGAAACCCAGGACCAGTCCCTCGAGAACTACGTGTCGCGGATGCAGGAGAAACAGGACAAGATTTATTACGTGGTGGCTGACAGTTTCAAAACCGCCAAACACAGCCCCCACCTGGAGGTCTTTCGTAAAAAGGGCATCGAGGTATTGTTGCTGTCCGATCGGGTCGATGACTGGTTGATGAATCACCTGCAGGAGTTTGACGGCAAGCACTTCCAGGATGTCGCTCGCGGCGAGCTGGACCTGGCTGCCAACTCAGAGGAGGAGAAGGCCGAACAGGAGAAACTGGCCAGGGAGTCGGAAGCCCTGGTGGAGCGATTGGGCAGGGTGCTGGAAAGCCGGGTGGCCCAGGTGCGTGCCACCAGCCGCCTGACCGACTCCGCTGCCTGCCTGGTGGTCGGCGAGCATGACATGGGCGCGCAGATGCGCCGCATCATGGAGGCGGCCGGCCAACCCGTGCCTCCGGGCAAGCCGATACTCGAGATCAATCCGGCCCACCCGCTGGTGAAGATGCTCGACGCTGAAGCGGATGAGGATCGCTTTGCGGACCTGGGTCATGTTCTGTTCGAGCAGGCAAGCCTGGCTGAAGGGGGGCAGCTTGATGACCCGGCTGCCTATGTGTCACGGCTCAACAAGCTGTTGCTGCAACTGGCCGGGGCCTGAGGTCCGGCGGGAAGCAGGTTTTACTGCTTACCTGGGAAAGTCGGGCTTCACTGCCCGCTTTTTTTGCTAGACTCCCACCGGTCCGCGCCGGAATGATGCACAAGGAAGCCCCTCATGCCCGACTCCTGCACAGTCGCCGTACTCGGTGGTGGCAGCTTCGGTACCGTCATAGCCAATATTGTCGCGTGCAATGACAATCGGGTTCGCCTCTGGTTGCGCAATGGCGAGCGCGCCCAGAGCATCAACCGACAGCGACAGAACGCCGAGTACCTGCCTGGCTATCTACTGCACGAGAAGCTTGAAGCTACCGCGTCGCTGGCGCACGCGGTCAGTGGCGTCGATGTGCTGTTTGTGGCAGTACCCAGCAGCTCCTTTCGCCCTGTCGTGCGGGAACTGGCCGGCCACGTGTCGCAGCAGGCCCTGGTGATCAGCCTGACCAAGGGCATAGAACCCGGCGGCTTTCGCCTGATGAGCGAGATCCTGGCGCAGGAGATGCCCGCCAATCCCAGGGGTGTGCTCAGCGGCCCCAACCTCGCCGGGGAAATCGCGGCCGGCCATATCACCGGCTCGGTCATCGCCAGTGACAGCCCCCAGATCAACAGCCGGATTCATGACCTGCTGCACAGCGAGTCATTTCTGATCTACGGCTCCGGCGATATGTACGGTGTCGAG
>JBFZEF010000023.1:0-9341 GCA_041307045.1 Halioglobus sp. | reverse complement strand
CTCGAGCAGGCGGATTCCGTAAATCACCCCACTGGCGCCCGACATGCCGACGATCAACCGCATTTCACCCCGCTCCACATTGCACCTGCCCTGGGCCCAGCCTATACCAATCGCCGGATATTGTAATGTCCAGCCAGGCCCCGAAGAATGCCGGGCTGTTTTACCCGGGGCGAATTCGGGATAACACTCGCCGGCTGTCTGGAAACTGTCGAGGAAGGTAGATCGATGGATGGCGAGAGGTGGGGACCAGGGGCTACAATGCGCCCACAATCCGCCGACCGGTATGACCCATGAGCCCGTTTCTGACCACCATGCTGCGAAACCTGGCGCCGCTGTCCTTGCTGATGCTGCTCACGGCCTGTGCCACCACCCCGCCCGCGCCGGTAGTGGATTTCAAACCCGGCTATGACTTTGGGGCGGTACGCAAAATTGCTTTTTACGACCAGTCAGGGCTGGTCACCGGCAACCACCCCGTGCCGATCAGCGATATGACACGCGATCGTATCGACAGCGCCCTGGAGCAGGCCCTGCGTGCAAAAGGGTTTGAAATTCTCGAGCGCAAGGATGCCGGCCAGGCGCAGCTGCTGATCAGTTGGACCCTGATCACCGACGACAAAACCGAAGTTCGCACCTACGGGACACCGGGATTCGGTGTGGGCTTCGGCCGTTACAACCGCTACAGCATGTACAATTGCTGGGGTTGCGCCCAGACTGAAGTGTCCGTGAAAAACTATACCGAGGGTACCTTCATCGTCGACATGATCGACCCGAAGCTGCAGCGGTCAGTCTGGCGGGGCTCGATCCAGTCCCGCCTCAAGAGCCAACCGGAAAACGACCAGGCGAAGTACAATGCCGCCGCGGACAACATCTTCGCCTCGTTCCCTCCGCCCTGATTCCCCCGGCGCGCCAGAGCCACGCAATCGTTCCACGCAGGTCGTGGACTCAATCAGGCAAGCCGGGTATCATTCCGCTCCCTGATCAACCGCCCCCTGGCGGTTGGTCTGTCTAAACCGCCCGTAGCTCAGCTGGATAGAGCGCTGCCCTCCGGAGGCAGAGGTCGCAGATTCGAATTCTGCCGGGCGGGCCAATATCATATTGAATAAAAAGCATAAATAGCCTTCAAGCGCATCACTAGTTAATCCCATAAATCTTAGTAAGTCCCTAGTGAGTCCAAATTCATCAATCAGTTTGGTATCTGCGTTATCCTTTGCACACAATCAAGGGAAAGGAGTGCCGCCGGTTCAGATTGGACGGATCACAAGGCCGAAATCCTCTCAATTTGGCCGATCAGGCCACTGCGGCTGCTAAGGGTGACTACGACTGGCCGCGACATGGCCGGGTCGCTTCAGGGTGGTCAGGGTGGTTTTCCAGTAAAAAGGGTGTTTATACTTCTTATGCTTCACCCCTGAGCCTGGCATGAAGATCATCCCCCTCATCCAGGAAGGCCACGGCCAAATGCAGGCCTGGCGGCGCGACATCCACGCCCGTCCCAAGCTCGGCTTCGAGGAGACCCGCACCGCGGCCCTGGTGGCCGAGCAGCTCGCCGGTTTCGGCATCGAGGTGCACCCGGGCGTGGGCCGCACCGGCGTGGTCGGCGTGCTGCACAATGGCACATCGGGGCGCAGCGTGGGCCTGCGCGCCGACATGGACGCGCTGCCGGGCAACGAGACCACTTCGAATTCACACCGGTGCGCTTATGGACAAAGACCTGGTCTTCATCGTTTCCGCAGGTCGAACCGGCACGCAGTTTTTTGGCACGCAGCTCGGCCGCATTATCGATGACTGCGTGTCGGCCCACGAGCCGGACAGGTACGCGGGGTTTTCAAGAGCGACCTGGGACAGTATCCGGCACTTTGGATTCAGGCAGGTAGTGGTCCAGCGCATCCTGCGGCGGTCCGGCATCCGCCACCTGACACAGCAGTACCTTGCGGGCCGCTTGACCGACCAGCAGGCCACCCGCTCCATCCACGAACAGCGCGACCATTACCTGCGCAAACAACGCGCATCACTGGTTGTGGAGTCCTACTACCAGTGGTACGGCCTGCTGCCCTGCCTGCGCCAGGCGTACCCGAGGTGCAGGATAGTGGGGATCGTGCGGGACCCGAGGGCGTGGGTCATGTCCCTGCAGCACCGCAAACTCAAACACGCCCTGGGTCGCTTCGCACGCAGGTTGACGCCGGAACTTGCCGGTGACGAGGAACACCTGGCGCGATGGCAGGCAATGAATGCGTTCGAGCGTTACTGCTGGGAGTGGAAGACGATCAACGAACATATCGTCTCGTCCGTGAATGAAGACCCACTGGCGCGGCTGTATCGCTTTGAGGACCTGTTCCGGCCTGGGGATGAGGGCGGCGAGATGCGCTCGCTGCTCACGTTCATTACCCGCTTTGATGGGCGCAGCTACGACTTCACGCTGGATGACTCGGTGATGGCGTCGCGTCTCAATGCATCCGGCAAAGTGCAGGTAGCCTGGCCCGACTGGCCGAGCGAGCAGGCGCTGGCACTGCACCGCATCTGTGGCGAACTGATGGGCGAGCTGGGTTACGGCGATGAACCCGCATGGAGGAGCCGGGTCGCGGCTCCCTGAACTATCCGCGCCGTCCTTTCGCCAGCTGTCGCAGTACGTGCAGGTCTGTGACGGCCACCGTGCCCAGCAACAGGCTGGCGCCCAGGAATACCACTACAGAACCGGCAAGGGCCAGGAGGCTGCCGACACTGGACAGCGCGGCATAGGCAAACACGGCCGCCAGCGCGGCCACCGCTGGCTTGAGGATGGCGTCGAGTATCGACAGTTCGCCCGACCGGCAGAAATACCCGATTGCCAGCAGGGCCCACACACTGATCCCGCAACCACAGGCGAGGATAGCGCCCGCGGGCCCCATGTCATCCACCAGTGCAGGCAGGGCGGCGGTGACCGCCAGGGCGGCCAGGACGGCCGAACTCACGGCGAACGCGTTGGTATGCCGCGCCCACAACACGCCCGCGGCCGCCCGCGCTATCGTCAACGGTACCAGCAGCGCCAGCATGTAGCCCAGCAGCGAGCCGGCCAGTTCGTAGCTTGCGCCAAACACCAGCCGGACAAGCCCGGGGCCAACGGCGACGCCCAGCAGCGCGGCCAGCGTGCCGCAGATAAAGGCCGCGCGGCACAACACCCGCAAAAAACGCCGGTCGCTGTCGCTCTCCCGGCTCACCGAGCGGCTCAACACCGGCAGCGCGGCATAGGCGAGCATATTGGGAACAATGGCCACCAGCCCGAACACGTTGACCAGCAGGGCCAGCTGGCCCAGCTCCGGGCCGGTGCCGTACAACTGGCGAAACAGCACAACCGGCCCCTGCATCACCCACATGATGCAGGCGGTGTACAGTGCCGCGGGCAGCGCCTGCCTCAACAGTGACACAACACCGGCCCGCCCGGACCGCGCTGTCGCCCCGGGGCTGAGCGTGCGCACGATGCGCCAGCCCAGGAAACCCTGCAGCGACCAATTCAGTACCTGGAGGATCGCCAGGGCCATCACGTCGCGCCATAGCACGGCCACAGCGATACCGCTCGTCACTTCCAACAGCCGGCAAGACGCCTCTAGTCGCAGGCCGTAATCGGCTCTCTCAAAACCCGTAAAGATATGTTCCGCCCAGTGCGCCATCGCGCGACCCGGCAGGACCAGCGCAAATACCAGGAGCAGGTTGCGCTCATAAGGGTTCTCGGCAATCAGCAGACCCGCGGCGACGCATGCCGAAGTCACCACCGCAATCACAGCAAGCTGCAGGCGCAGGGACGACGCGATCAGGGCTGAACTCTGCGTGCGGTCCCTGCCGATCTCCCGGGGCAGGACGATGGCAAAGCCAAAGGTGGTGATCGCCAGGAAATTGAGGTGCCAGGACTGTCCGTAAGACAACAGCCCATAGAGCTCCGGCCCCATCAGGCGCACAACTACCACGAGGTAGACGACCCTCAGCAACCGGGTCAAGATACTGGAAACTGTCAGGTACGCCGCGTTCGAGAGAATCGAATGAATGCCGCCACGGGCCATGTCAGGACGGGTTACGCTTCGACTTACCTGTCGCGAGCAACAGCTTCGACAGGCCCCGCTGGCACCGGAACAATAGCGATTTCAACGGACTGAGTTTCCGGACAATGAGTCCGCCGACCTGCCCCTTGCGGAACGTGATGATCATCCGCGGCCGGTTGGTGATATTGTGGGAGCTATAGAATTCGACAAACTCGCTCTCGATCACGTCGGACACAACCCGGGCTTCGATCCGGTAACTGCGCGCATCGAAATTTGACGCAATGTAATCCAGCACGAGGTCCCTGCCGTTCACCACGGAGGAAATCAACCCGATTGCGGCTACCCCGTCATCGGCCAGGTACTCATCGAAGCCGTCCATGATCCTGCGCGCCAATTCGATGCCGAAGTCCCCGCCATCGTAGAACTGGCCGTAGTCGCTGTTTTCCCGATAACCCTCCGGCACAAAGAGCGGCGGTGGATTGGCCATGATAAGGTCAAACTGCCCGTTAACATTCGTGTACATGTCCGACTGTAGCCCGACCACGTTCTCAACGCCGTTAATCGCGCAGTTCTGCGCCGTGTTCGCCAGGGCATCCTCGTCAATGTCCAACGCCACCACTTCGTCGAAGTCCTGCGCGAACAGGATCGCGTGAAACCCGGTGCCCGTACCCACATCCAGCATGCGCCACGTGTGCTTCATGCGGGGCAGGGACTGCCGAACAGCATGGGCCAGCTTGTAGGAGGCATCCAGTATCGATCGATTGGCCCTGGGCTCGATGAAGAGGCAGTTACTGAACACATGCACCCGGACCTGCGGCACGAGCAATTCACCCTCCGCCAGCACCAGGCCGGACTCAGTCAGCAGGGCCAGGGTAGTGTCGCCGAACAGGGCCTGGATACGTGCCGTGCGAACAGGGTCGCATTCGGAAAACAGGGTGATCAGGGCGTGACACTCCGGGTTCTGCGCCGCCAGGCGACGCATATAAAATTCCGGGCACGCCGAAAAGTTCAGGAACGGGCGTCGCCCGGCATAGAAACAGGCGATATTGACGAGTTCGATCGGGGAGTACAGCACTCTGACCAGCAGGCCGCCCAGCTTATGGGACGAGACCCCGGAGTCACTGTCACTGAACAGTGACACACGGGTAATATCGAGCTGCTTCCATGGAATGGTAAAAATACGCTCATAGTCGTGTCGCTGGAACAGGGACAGCAGTGCTTGTTGCTTACTCATCGGGCGATCGGATCCGTTACGTCAGTTACATGCGAAACATTGCTGTTGAAGATGGCGCGACAGCGTTTCACTCTATTGTCATCGCGCAGGGAGTCATAGTACGAGGCCAGACGCTCGACATAGTCCCGCGCATCAATGTCACACGCCCCCAGAATGGATTGCACGGTAGTGATATCCGCTTGTCCAGACAAGTAGCCCTGCACGAGTTTGTGAAAACCGTACGGACTGTAGAACTCCCGTTCCCAGTGCGGCAGTACATCGCGTAATTGCTCCGCCTGCGACGCCTGGAAGCCGGCTAGTACACGACCTGGGTCATACAGGGGAATAGCCGTCTGGAACGACTGCGGCAACACTTCCCGCATCTGCAGGTGGGTCTTCCTGGGGCCCAGCAACCAGATGAGGAACTTCTTCACGCCAGGCAGATGCCTGAGAAGCCGGGTCAGGAAGCGGGCGAGGTGGACCTGGCGTGTATTCGGCGAACGATGGGCCAGCAGGCTTTCCAGGTTGTCACGGGTATAGAATATGAAAGAGTAGCGGGTAGCGCTGTCCCTGAAACGATCGTTGAAACGCTCTTCCAACCTGTTGATGAGGCCGAGGCTATCAACCAGAACCAGAAAATCCATGTCTTCAGGGGCCAGGGCGCCCCTGGCGCAGCTTCCTACCAACGCGATGGCCAGTATCCCGGAATCGAGCTCTCCAAGTTGCAATGCGATGGTCCTGCACTGCTGTTCCCTGTCGTGGAATTCCTTCTCGATTTCCGTCACTTTCTCTCCCAGTTGGAGGCGCTTCATCGTTAACGGGGGACACCGGCATTCATTAAACTGATTTTGCGACGATCAATTTAATGGAGAATACCGATGTCCCACGCAGCAACGATTATAGGCATACCCGGCCTGCAGATCGAGCAGGTAAAGCGCAACCGCGGTATTGAGGTATGGGCGAGACCCTACCGGAGACCGCCCTGCAAGCACTGCCTCAGCCCTGATTTGAGGATCAAGGCCACCCACCAACGGACCGTGAAACACACGCGCCAGGGCAACCAGGTGATGACTCTCCATCTTCAGGTGCCCAAATACCATTGCCAGGCCTGCAGGCGCTACTTCCGCCATCCCTTTACTGGCATCCGGCCGCGCTATCGCGCCTCGGAAGCCTACCGGCTGGAGGTGTATGAAGCCCATGACGGCGGGGTCACGCTGCGCAAGCTCTCACGCACCCACCTGGTAAGCGCAGCCACGGTAGAGCGCTGGTACCAGCATCACCTGGGGATAAAGCGGTCCGAGATGGACAGGAGGCTGTGCCCACGTGTGCTGGGCATCGATGAGCACTTCTTTACGCGCAAGAAAGGCTATGCCACCACCTTTGTGGACCTGCGGAATCACACGGTATTCGATGTGAGGCTCGGGCGGTCAGAACCCGGTTTGCGCCGCCATTTACAGGGTCTGGAGGGTCGCAGCAATGTCCAGGTGGTCGTCATGGACCTGTCGGACACCTACCGTGCCATCGCCCGGCGTTACTTCCCCGGTGCGACGATCGTGGCAGACCGTTTCCACGTCGTTCGGTTAATCAACCAGCATTTCCTGAAGGTTTGGCAAGAGGCCCATCCGGAGGGGCGCAAGAACCGGGGCCTGCTCAGCCTGATGCACCGTCATCAGTGGCATTTGAAGGACGAGCAGCATGCCAATCTAATGGCCTTCCTGGCGGATTATCCGGTGCTGCAGGCGCTCTATACGGCCAAACAAGAGCTGGTCCGCTTTATGTTGCTCAAGACCCTCAAGGCAAAGCGTATGAAGGCAAAGCTGCCACGGTATCTGGAGCTGCTCGAGCAACTGCGGGACAGCCCGCTGCGCGCACTGGCGAGGACACTGACCAGCTGGATGGAACCTGTGATCGCGATGTGGCGCTTCAGCAAAACCAACGGTATCACCGAAGGTTTCCACAACAAGATGGAGATGATCTCGAGGAGAGCCTATGGTTTCAGGAACTTTGAGAATTATCGGTTGAGAGTACTGACCCACTGTGGGTGGGATGGGATAATCAACCGAGTACATATGGGTGCCCATCCCCCGTTAATGGGGTAGAGCCTCAGAGTGGTTTTCCAGTAAAAAGGATGTTTATACTTCTTATACTTTTTGGCGATGTCGTGTAAGGCGCGGAGAAATCCGGCCACATCACGCTTCATATCAACTGCAGCGCTTACACTGATTACTCATGGCGCCACCACATTCTCGTCAGGGGCGTAGCAGTGTTCGCAGTATTACTGGACTTTCACCATGCCCGGCGGCTTCCACGTACTTTTGCCGATCGGGAGAATGGAGGGCGGCTCGGTCTTCGGCCAGTACAGTCGCATCACCAGATAGATCGGTCCGTCGGGTGCAGGCAGCCAGTTGGACTCCTTGTCCGCGCCCGGCGAGTCCTTCTGAACATACAGGATGAGCGAGCCGTCGTCGCCCTTTTTCAACTGCGGCAGCATGGGTGAGTTGATCAGGTAGCGGTTGATCGGGTTCTTGATCAGCAACTGCGTTTTGCCATCGTACATGGTGATCGACCAGAACGCGTTGACCGGCGGCAGCGCCCCGGCCGGGAAGTTGATGGTGTAGTTGTGTTTGCTGCCGTCCAGCGCGTCTCCCGCAACGTCCACGCGTGTCATCGGATAGGTCGCTTCGATCACGTCGTTGCCGTAAATCCCCGCTTTCGCGCCCGCGGCGCGTTTCAACCAGTCGCCGTTGAAAAACGCGCGATCGCCAAACGGGTCTCCCAGGCCCCAGCCGTTCAAGCGCGCCAGGCTGCCGGCGAGGTATTTGTCGATTGCCTCATCGCCCTGTTTCATGCCGATCAGCAGTTCCGCCTTGTGCGCCAGTGACAGGTCCTTGAAGCTGAAGGCCTTACCCGGACCCACGCCGATACTGGCCAACTTGTCGCGAATTGCCTTCTCCTCCGGACCGGGTGGTGCGAACTGCAGCGCGAAATCCAGGTACTCGAAGAAATTGGTCTTCGCCATCTCCTTGTTGATTTTCGGAAACTCTATAGCCGGCGCGGCGGGCGGCGCCGGTTGCTTCAGAAAAGCGGAAAGCGGCTGCGCCTTGTAGCCTGCCTGCACCTTGACCACGTTCGGCATGTCCTCGGGATTGAACAGCTGGGTGCGGAAAATCGTCAGCGCGAAATCCGTGCTGGAGGCGAACGTCTGCTTGATGCCGGGCGGCGTCTCACCTGCCCAGTGCGGACCGACCACCATGTAATCTCCCGCTTCCGGGCCAGTGGCCCGGCTGCCGATATAGCCGTAGTTGAAGGTGTTGCCGTCCACCAGCTGCACGGAAAAGTAACGCGGCGCGGGCACCGCCGGTACGCTGATGACCATCGGCTCGGCGCGCAGGTCCAGCCAGAGCATGGAGTAGGGCGTGTCGCTGTTGGGCGTGACGATCGTCGTGTCCTGCCAGGTGAACACGCGCGCTTCGTTGGCGATCTGGTTGAAGGGCCCCTTGTACTGCCCGGAGTCCTTGTCCACGATAAACTCGTACATCGTCGCGTAATTCATCACGATCGGCAGGCCGTAGATAAAGCCCTCCTCGGCGATCGCGCGGGTTTCCTCAATACCGGGTACCTTAACCCCCGCCAGTTTGTCGGCCTGTTTCGCCGCATTGATCGGATCCTGGTTGCCGCTGAGTGCAGCCAGCGGCAGTACCGCGATAATTGCGGCCGATGCCCGCAGCAGACGTTTTACGCGAGTCATATTCTGATTCACCTGATCGTGTCCTGCCCGCACTACGGCCTTGGAAGGTTCTCCTCCGGCCGCGAACGCACCAAAAAAATAGCCCGCGGGATTTTTCCCGCGGGCTTCGGAGTATAGCCCGGAGCGGTGTTACTTGCCACACTCCGTGCGGGTCACCTCGACCCGACGGTTCAGGGCGCGCCCTTCTGCGGTATCGTTGCTTGCAATCGGCTGGGACTCACCCATGCCAGTGATGGTCCAGGCGCTGCCCAAGTCCACGCCCTGTGAGCGCAGGTGACCGGCCACCGACTCGGCGCGACGCTGCGACAGGCCCATGTTAAAGGCTTCGCTTCCGATGCTATCGGTATGGCCTACGATGGATCCACCGATGGAG
>JBFZEF010000022.1:0-10176 GCA_041307045.1 Halioglobus sp. | reverse complement strand
CGGGACATGGCGCGTTATATCGTGGAGCGGGATCGGTAGAGCGCTCTACCCCCTGCCCTCAAAGAAGTGCCCCAGCTTCCCCGCCTTGGTGATCAGGTACTTCTCGTTGTGGGGGTTGCGGTCGGTGTGCAGGGCGATACGCTCGACCACCTCGATACCCGCCTCTTCCAGGGCGGCCACCTTGCGGGGATTATTGGTCATCAATCGCACAGCGCTAATGCGCAGGTGCCTGAACATGGGGCCCAGCAGGCTGTAGTCGCGCATATCGGCGCCGAACCCCAGCTGCTCGTTGGCTTCTACCGTGTCGGCGCCGGCGTCCTGCAACCTATAGGCCTTGATCTTGTTGAGCAGGCCGATGCCGCGGCCCTCCTGGCGCAGGTAGAACAGGGCACCCCTGCCCTCGGCGGCGATGGCCTTGAGGGCCGCCTGCAGCTGGTTGCCACAGTCGCAGCGCAGGCTGAACAGGGCATCGCCGGTCAGGCACTCCGAGTGCACCCGGCACAGCACCGGCTCGCCATCGCCCACGTCGCCCATGGTCAGCACCAGGTGCTCCTTGTTGGATTCGATATCCTCGAAGCCATGCATGTCGAAGTCGCCCCACTGGGTGGGGAGTCGGGAAGACTCTACGTAGCGTATCGTCACTCGGGGGGTCCGGCGGAAAAGGCCGGCCATTCTAGCAGCTTTGTTCGGCCGGTTGCGAATCAAGCGGGGGGCGTGACCGGGCGCCTACCAGGTCCGCGACAGGGAGAGCACGCCGTCGGCCTCTTCCATTTTCACGTGCCTGAGGTAGGTCATGCCCAGCAGTATCGTCGATGGGAAATCCCCTTCCACCACGGTTGCCTCCACATTGTCGACGCGGATCCCGCCAACATCGACCGACTGCAGGGTGACGTACCAGGCGTTGACCATGCCGCTGGCGGTCTCCACCCGGGCCGGGCTGCCGGCGCTGTAATCCACCCCCAGTGTCCCGGCCTGGGCCGAATTCAGGGCGACCACGTTGGCGCCAGTGTCCACCAGCACCGGCACGCTGCGGCCGTTAATGATCGCCGTGGTCTGGTATTGCATCCTGGCATCCCGCGGGATGCTGACGACCCGCGGTTCACTGTTCTCATAGCGGGTGCCGATATGGCGGGACACGCCCAACTCCAGGGTCTGCCCGTCCACCTCGACGGTCGCCTTGCTGGACACGGCCGTCACCAGGGTCACCCCCCGGTAGGACTGCCCGGCTTTCAACATCTTGCGTTCGCCATCGATCATCAGCACCGCGGCATTGGTGAAGAGGGCTTCCACCTCGACCCGGGGCGGCGCCGCCCAACCCGCCGGGTTCACCAGCAGCAGGCCCGCGACTGCCGCCAGGGCGGCAAAACGTTTCCTCATGGCTTCTCCCTCCCCCCCGTGGCTACAAAATCCACAGGGCGAGGTGCAGTGTAGCGCAGGCCATGATGCCCGCCAGGATGTCGTCGATCATGATGCCGAAGCCCCCCTTCACCTTGCGGTCGAGGTGGCCGATCGGCCATGGCTTGACGATGTCGAACACCCGGAATACCACAAAACCGGCCAGCATCCACACCCAGTCGAAGGGGATCGCCCACAGGGTGATCCAGTACCCGACAAACTCGTCCCACACGATGCCGGGATGGTCATGCACCTTGAGTTCACGGCTGGCGGCGCCGCAGATGACGATGCCCAGCAGGGCGGTCACCAGCACGAAGAGGGTGTACCAGGGCAGGCTCCAGTCGGCGACCAGGCAGTACAGCGGCACGGCCACCAGGGTACCGGCGGTGCCGGGCGCCCAGGGGGAGAGCCCGCTGCCGAAACCAAACGCCAGGAACTGCAGCGGCCGGCGAAAGGGAGTCGGCGCAGGCGCATCCCGGGAGTCAGCGGCGTGTGGGCTCATGGCGTTGTCCCCTACCTCAAAAGTGCTGGTAACCGGTGGCGCCGCCCAGGTCGAGGCCACAGTCGACCCCGCTGCCCCGCTCCACCCATCCTATGCGGGTGCAACCTGCCGGAGCCGCTGCGCCCGCCGGCAGGCAGAAGCAGAGTTCGTAGTCATCGCCCCCGGTCAGCGCCCAGCGCCGGGCTTGGGCAGGGTCCGCATGCGAGGCCAGCGCGGCCGACAGGGGCAGCAAGCCGGGGTCGATACGCAGCCGCACACCGCTGGCCGCGGCGATGTGTCCCGCGTCCGCGAGCAGGCCGTCGGAAATGTCGATGGCGGCGCTGGCACTGCCCAGCAGCGCCATCCCCAGCTCCAGCCTGGCGCGGGGTCGATTGAACCGGTCCAGCAGGTATTGCTGGTGCGCGGGCGCGGGGCGCCAGTCCCCGGCCAGTACCGCCAGCGCCGCCGCCGCGTCACCCAGGAATCCCGATACGTACAGGCCGTCGCCGGGCCGGGCGCCGCCGCGCAGCAGGGCCCGGTCCAGGGGCAGCGCACCCATCACCTGGACCGTGATGGTCAGGGGCCCCCGGGTGGTGTCGCCCCCCACCAGCGGCAGGCGGAACTCGCTGGCGGCCGCCGCAATACCCTGGCTGAACGCGTGCAGCCACAGCTCGTCCGCGGCCGGCAGGGTCAGCGCCAGGGTCATGGCGATGGGGCGCGCGCCCATCGCCGCAAGATCACTCGCGGCGACGGCCACAGCGCGAAAGCCGATATCCTCGGGGAAACTGTCGGCGGGAAAATGCACGCCCTCCACCATGGTGTCCACCGAGGTCGCCAGGCGCTCGCCGGCATCCAGGCGCAGGATGGCGCAGTCGTCCCCCACCGAGAGGTCGACCGCCGGGCCGCGCCCGAGGGCGGAAAAATACCGATAGATCAGCGTGAATTCGGACAGGGGCATCAGGATGCCGCGGCGATCTCGACCTTGCGCAACTCGCGGGCAACTTTGTCCAGCACGCCGTTGATGTACTTGTGGCCGTCGGTGGCGCCGAACTTCTTGGCCAGGCTCACCGCCTCGTTGATCACCACCTTGTAGGGCACGTCCGGCCGGTGCGCCAGTTCAAATGTGCCCATGCGCAACAGGGTGCGCTCGATCGGGTCGAGCTCGGACAGCTTGCGATCCAGCAGGGGTTCGAGGGTTGCTTCCAGCGCGTCCACACAGGCGGGGACGCCATGCAACAGGGCCTGGAAGTATTCCAGGTCGACGTGGCTGAAATCGTAGTCGGCGCGAAATTCCGCCTCGATCGTCGCCAGCGAGGCGCCGGCCATATGCCACTGGTAGAGGGCCTGCATGCCGTAGTGGCGGGCCTTGCGGCGCTCCGCCGCCAGGGTGTTGTGGGCTGCCTTGTTCATCCGGCCGGGGCAGTCAGCCGATCTTGCCCAGCAGGCTGACCATTTCCAGGGCGGAGAGGGCTGCTTCGGCGCCCTTGTTGCCGGCCTTGGTGCCGGAGCGTTCCACCGCCTGCTCGATGGAATCCACCGTCAGTACGCCAAAGGCGATCGGCAGGCCGTACTCCATGCTCACCTGGGCGATGCCCTTGGTGCACTCGCCGGCGACATACTCGAAGTGCGGGGTGCCGCCGCGAATCACCGCCCCCAGGGCGATGATGGCATCCACGCCGCCTTTCGCCGCCACCTTCTTGCACACCAGGGGAATCTCGAAGGCCCCGGGCGCGCGCACAATGGAGATTTGCTTGCTGTCCACCCCGTGGCGGCGCAGGGTGTCCACAGCCCCGGCCAGCAGGTGTTCCACCACGAAGCTGTTCCAGCGCCCGACCACCAGGGTGTACTTGCCCCTGCCGCTGCTGAAATCGCCTTCGATTGTCCTGATATCCATCATCGTTCCGTCCTCTTCCTTCCTTATTCTTGCCTGATTCCTGTCTGGCTATTGGTCGCGCGCCGCGGTCTGGCCCTTACGGGTCCTTACGGGTCCTTACGGGTCCTTACGGGTCCTTACGGGACCGGCTGCACGAATTCCAGCACTTCCAGGCCGAAGCCGGAAATGGCATTGTACTTGATCGGCGCGCCCATCAGGTGGATTTTTCCCACCCCCAGGTCCTTCAGGATCTGCGAGCCGAGCCCGACCGTGGTGTAGGTGTCGGGGGGCGCCGTGGCGGCCTGGGGAGCGTTTCCCAGCGCCAGGTCGATACTGGCCAGCAACTGCTCGGACCCCTCCGACCGGGCCAGCAGCACAATCACCCCGGGGCCATTTTCCGCTACCGCCTGCAGGCATTTGCCCATACTCCAGCTCGGCTGTCCCGGCACCTGGCTGGTCACCAGGTCGCGCAGGGCCGCCTGCAGGTGCACCCGCACCAGGGTGGGTTGCTCCGGGACGATCCTGCCGCGGGACAGGGCCAGGTGAACCTCGCCGGCGGTCTGGTCGCGGTAGGCGGTGAGCTGGAACTCACCGTACTCGGTCTGGATCCTGCCCTCGCGAATCCGGCGTATTGTGCGCTCGTTCACCAGGCGGAAGTGGATGAGGTCGGCGATGGTGCCGATCTTCAGCTGGTGCTGCGCGGCGAACTGGCGCAGGGCGGGGCCGTCCGCGAGCATGCCATCCGGGGTCAGGATATCGGCAATCACCGCCGCGGGGAGCAGGCCCGCCAGGCGCGCGTAATCACAGGCGGCCTCGGTGTGGCCGGCCCGTGTCAGCACTCCGCCGGGCACGGCCGCGAGGGGGAAGATATGCCCGGGCTGGACGATGTCCTGGGGTTTGGCGAAAGGGGCCACCGCGGCCTGCACCGTGCGGGCGCGATCCGCCGCGGAGATGCCAGTATCGATGCCCTCGGCCGCCTCGATGGAAAGAGTGAAATGGGCCTTTTCGCCGTCTCCCTCCTCGACCATGGGGGGCAGGTTCAGTTGCCGGCAGCGCTCCTGCGTCAGTGTCAGGCAGACCAGGCCCCGGGCCTGGCGGGCCATGAAATTCACATGCCCGGCATCGCAGTGCTCCGCCGCCACCATGACCACGCCCTCGTTGTTGCTGTCGGCATCGTCATCCAGCAGCACCACCATGCGGCCCTGGCGAACATCACTGATCAATTCATCTACGCTATTCAAATCCTACTCCCTGTTCCCTGCTGCAGCCCGGCGCTCAGCCGCGCAGGTAGCCGTTCTCGGCCAGCGTTGCCAGCGACAGGCCCACCTGCGCCGCGGGGTCGGCGGCGGCCTCCCCCAGCACCAGCCGCTCCAGGTAGCGGGCGATGACGTCCACCTCCAGGTTGACCCTGCTGCCAGGCCGGTAGTCGCCGAAGATGGTCTCGGCCATGGTCTGGGGAATGATGTTGAGGTCAAACCGATCCCCGCGCACGGCGTTGACGGTGAGGCTGGTGCCGTCCACGCAGATACTGCCCTTATGGGCGATGTATTTCGCCAGTGGCGCAGGCGCCGCCAGTTCCACCCGAATGGAACGGGCGTCCTCCTGCAGGCTGAGCACTTCACCCACTCCATCCACATGACCGCTGACGATATGGCCTCCCAGGCGGCTGGCCGGGGTCAGGGCCTTTTCCAGGTTGAGCCGCGCCCCGGGGCGCAGTTTGCCCAGGGTAGTGAAATTGAGGGTTTCCACGGAAACATCCGCCCAGTAGCCGTCACCGGGCAGCTCGATCACGGTGAGGCAGACGCCGTTGGTGCAGATGCTGTCGCCCAGCGCTACATCAGCGAGGGACAGCTTGCCGGTGTGGACGCGCAGGCGCAGGTCGCCGCCACTGGGCTGCATGGCCGCCACCGTGCCAACTGCCTGGATAATACCTGTGAACATATCGCTCCTTCTGCGGCGGCCTACGCGCCCCGGCGCGGCCTCGCGGTAAAGCGCCAGTCCTGCCCGACCTTGCGCACGTCCTCGATCTGCAGTTCGACCTTGTCCGCCATAGCGTCGAGGGGAAGCGCCAGCAGGGGCCGCGCCCGGTCGCCCAGCAGGGCGGGAGCCATATACACGATCAACTCGTCCAACAGGCCCTCCCGCAGCAGGGCGCCGGCCAGACGGGGGCCGGATTCTACCAGAATTTCATTGCATTGCCGCGCGCTGAGCTGTGCCATCAGCTGCTGCAAATCCAGACCCTGAGCGCCGTGAGCCAGGGCTAACAACTCGACGCCCTCCCGGGCCAGCCCGGCCGGCGCCAGCGCGGCGCCGGCGTGGCAGATGAGGGTGTCGCCGCCAGCGGCCAGCACCCGGGCACCCGGCGGGGTACGCAGGGACGAATCCAATACGACCCGCAGCGGCTGTCGCGCCGCCGCCAGTTCCGCCTGCCCCGGCGGCAGGCCCAGTTCACCGGCGCGCACGCTGAGGGCGCAGTCATCCGCCAGCACCGTCCCCACCCCGGTGACAACCGCGCAACTCATGGCCCGCAGGCGCTGGACATCCTGCCGCGCCGCCGGACCGGTGATCCACTGGCTCTCGCCCGAGGCCATCGCGGTGCGGCCATCCAGGGACATGGCGAGCTTCGCCCGCACCCGGCCGCGGCCGCGGCTCATGCGGGCGATGAATCCGGGAATCAACTGCCTGGCCTCCGCCTCCAGCAGGCCGCACTCCACCGCAACCCCGGCGGCGCGCAATTTTTCCAGCCCCCTGCCCGCCACCAGGGGATTCGGGTCCAGGGTCGCGGCCACCACGCGGCTCACCCCGGCGGCGATCAGCGCGTCCGCGCAGGGGCCGGTTTTGCCCCGGTGGCTGCAGGGCTCCAGGGTGACGTAGGCGACCGCGCCCGCGGCGTCCCCGGCCGCCAGCAGCGCCTCGACTTCCGCGTGGTTGCCCCCGGCCGGCCGGGTGTAGCCTTCGCCGATGATGTGGCCGTCGCGCACCAGCACGCAGCCCACATGGGGGTTGGGCATGGCCGAGTACTGGCCGCGCCGGGCCAGTTGCAGGGCCCGGGCCATCAGGCTGGTGTCGTGGATGGGGTCCATGGCGGGCCCGGCTCAGTCCGCCGGCTTGAAGGCCGGCTCGGCCTCAAGTCGCTCGATGGCGTCGCGGAATTCGCTGATGTCCTGGAAACTGCGGTACACCGACGCGAAGCGGACGTAGGCCACCTGGTCCAGCTGTTTCAGCTGCTCCATCACCAGTTCGCCCAGCACCCGCGACCCCACCTCCCGCTCGCCGGTCGCCCGCAGGTCGTGCTTGATCTGGTTGATCACCGCCTCGATGCGCTCCACCGACACCGGCCGCTTTTCCAGCGCCCGCAGAAAGCCAGCCCGCAGTTTATCCTCGTCGAAGGGCTCGCGGCTGCCGTTCTGCTTGATCACCCGCGGCATGACCAGCTCGGCCATTTCATAGGTGGTGAAGCGCTCGGCGCAGCTCAGGCATTCCCTCCGCCGCCGCACCTGGTCGCCTTCGGCAACGAGGCGCGAATCGATGACCCTGGTGTCGTCGGCGCCGCAAAACGGACAGTGCATGGCTCTACCCCATTATTCTAAGTGGCTGAAGATTAACATATTTCCCCACGACAAAGCTGCCCATAACCAGGCGCCGGCACAAGCGCGGGCGCGCCCGCGCAGCGGCCATGACAAGGCGGGCAAGTTCATCCATAATGACCCGCCGCTGTGAATCAGCGTGGTCGGCCAAGAAAAAGGCAGGTAACAGGTGATGTTGCGTCATAAGGTGGTTGCCGAGCTCATCGGCTCGGATCTGCTGTGCGACCATGCGTTCGATGTCTCCTGCGACACCTGCCGCATGCGGATCCTGTGCCTGCCCGCCGCCCTCGACCCGCACCACATGAGCGCACTGGAAGCGATCATCGAGGAGCGGCGCACCGTAGCGGCCGGCGACTACCTTTACCACCAGAACCAGCCTTTCACCGCCCTTTACGCAATTCTCGCCGGCAGCATCAAGACCTACACCACCCACGAGGACGGCTGGGTCCGCATCACCGGCTGTCACCTGCCCGGAGAGATCTTCGGTTTCTCGGCCATCGATGGGGGTCACTACCGGAGTACCGCCAGGGCACTGGAGGACACGCTGGTGTGCGAACTGCCCTTCGCCGACCTGGAAGACCTGTGCCGCAGGATTCCCGACCTGCAAACACGACTGCTGCACCTGATGAGCCAGCGCCTGGTGGAAGACCACCAGCTGGCCGCCCAGTTCCTGCACAAGCGCCCGGCCCGGAAACGCCTCGCCGCCTTCCTGCTGAGCTTGTCGACGCGGGCGGCACGGCGGGGGGAATCCACCAGTGACTTGCACCTGCCCATGTCGCGCACGGACATCGGCAACTATCTGGGGATCACCCTGGAAACGGTCTGCCGGGAGCTCGCCCGGCTGGAACAACAGGGTGTCATCAGCCTGCACAAGCGCGAGCTGACCATCCTGGATTTGCCGGCCCTGCGGGCGCCGATCTGCGAGCGCCCGGGCTGAGCGCCACCGCAGTAGATCGGCCCTGAGTCCGACAGCCTCTTAATCGCGATAAACCGGGAAGCGGGCGCAGATATCCAGCACCCGGGCCTTCACTGCGGGAATAACCTTGTCCGAGCTGCCATTTTCCAGGGATTCAAGCACATCGCAAATCCAGCCGGTGAGCTCGACCGTCTCGGCCTCTTTGAAGCCGCGGGTGGTGATCGCCGGGGTGCCGACGCGCAGGCCCGAGGTCACAAACGGTGAGCGCGGGTCATTGGGCACCGCGTTCTTGTTGACCGTGATGTAGGCTTCACCGAGGGCTGCGTCGGCGTCCTTGCCAGTGTAGGGCTTGCCGATCAGGTCCACCAGCATCAGGTGATTATCCGTGCCGCCGGAGACGATTTTCAGTCCCCGGGCCATAAAGGCCGCCGCCATGGCCCTGGCGTTGGCGACCACCTGCTTCTGGTAGTTCACGAACTCCGGGCTCGCGGCCTCCTTGAAGCTCACCGCCTTGGCGGCGATCACATGCATCAGGGGGCCGCCCTGGCCGCCGGGAAACACCGCCGAGTTGAACTTCTTCTCCAGTTCCGGGTTGGCCCGGGCCAGGATGAGGCCGCCGCGGGGGCCGCGCAGGGTTTTGTGGGTGGTGGAGGTGACCACGTCCGCGTGGGGCACGGGGTTGGGATACACACCGGCAGCCACCAGGCCCGCCACGTGAGCCATATCGATCATCAGGTAGGCGCCCACCCGGTCGGCGATGGCGCGAAAGCGGGCCCAGTCCATCACCCGGGAATAGGCGGAAAAACCGGCGATGATCATCTTCGGCTTGTGCTCCAGGGCGAGGGCCTCGACCTGCTCATAATCCACTTCCGCGGTGGCATTGTTGAGGCCGTACTGGACGGCGTGGTAGATCTTGCCGGAAAAGTTCACGCTGGCGCCGTGGGTGAGGTGACCGCCGTCCGCCAGGCTCATGCCCAGGACGGTATCACCGGGCGCGCACAGGGCCTGGAACACCGCCGAGTTCGCCTGGGAACCGGAGTGGGGCTGCACGTTGGCGTAGGCCGCGCCGAACAGGGCCCTGGCGCGCTCGATTGCCAGGGTTTCAGCTTTGTCGACGTATTCGCAGCCGCCGTAGTAGCGCTTGCCGGGGTATCCCTCGGCGTATTTGTTGGTCAGCACCGTGCCCTGGGCCTGCAGCACGCGGGGGCTGGCATAGTTTTCCGAGGCGATCAGCTCGATATGTTCTTCCTGGCGGCGCTCCTCCTGCGCGATGGCGGAGAATATCTCGTCGTCGAACCCTTCGATCCGCATGTTTTTGTCGAACATGGTGTTCCCCTGGCAGGTTGGGGGGGCAACCGCAGCCGCCCCGAATTGAAAGCGGGGCATTCTACCCGAAAGATAGCGCGCAGATAAGGGCACACACAGCGCCCGGGCGTATCTGCCACCCGCTTTCCCCCGTTGCAGCCCCCCTCCATGCATGTCACCCTGCCCACTGGCCGTTGACATTGGCCCAGCGCTTGCATAACAGGCTCAATGCCCCATCCGGATAGCAGGAAACATGAACAGCAGTTGGCACAACTACAGCAGCCATAATGCCGGCCGGTTTTTCGACGAGATGATCACTGACGCCGGCTCGCCGCGCCAGGCGGCCCGCCATGCAGTCAAACTATTGCAAGCGCTCTCGGGCCCCGAAATGGCCGCCCGCAGGGGCGCGGCGGAGCTGGCGATCAGGGAGATGGGCATCTCTTTTACTATTTACAGCGAGGGCGGCAATATCGACCGCGCCTGGCCCTTCGATATCATTCCGCGCATCATCCGGGACCGGGAGTGGCAGCAGATCAGTCGCGGGCTGGCCCAGCGCAGCCGCGCCCTCAACTGTTTCATCAACGACATTTATAACGAGCAGAAAATCCTCGCAGATGGG
>JBFZEF010000020.1:0-11069 GCA_041307045.1 Halioglobus sp. | reverse complement strand
CCAGTCACAGTGTCTGGCGCCTGGCGTGGCCCACGATTATCTCCAACCTGCTGTTCAACACGGTAGGGTTCATTCATATCAAGATTGTCGCCGGGCTGGGCACCAGCGAAGTGGCTGCGGTAACGACCGGACACCGGGTATTCTTCCTCATCCAGGCCATACTGATGGGGGTGTCCGTCGCCTCCACCGCGCTGATCGCGCGCAGTTGGGGGGCCGGTCGCATACGCGAGGCTGCGCTGGTCAACTGGAATGCCATGCTGCTTTGCCTCCTGCTGGCGGGCCTGCTGAGCCTTCCCATACTGTTTGCGCCCGATGCGATCGCCGGCCTGTTCCGCCTGGACGAGCACACTACCACCTCCGCCGCCGGCTTCATTTTCTGGCTCGGCGTATTCAGCCTCGCCGCCGCCGCCAACCTGGTTCTCTCCTCGGACTTACGGGCCACCGGTGATGTCATCACTCCCCTCGTGTTCCTGTTCTTTAGCTCACTGCTCAATGTCATATTCGCCTACGTGCTGGCGTTCGGGCTGGGGCCGTTTCCGCAACTGGGGGTGTCCGGGGTGGCGCTCGGCGGCAGCTTTGCGGGGATGATTGTCACCTTGTGCTTCGTCGCCCTGTGGTGGCGCGGCAAGTTCAACCTGAAGGCGACGAAACAAGCCCGTATTGACCGGGCCACCGTTCGCCAACTGGTCAGGATAGGCACGCCCGCCATGCTTGAGCAGGGGCTGGTGCAGGGGGGTTTCCTGGTTTTTTTCGGCATCGTCGCCCGCTATGGCACCGAGGCCTATGCGGCCTACGGGATCGGCATCACCCTGGTCGCCTTTGCCATCGTGGTCGGCTTTGGTTTCGGCATCGCGGCCGCCACCCTGGTCGGACAACAGATCGGTGCCGGACGACCCGACCTCGCCGTGGCAGCGGGTTGGCGCTCCCTGCGCCTGGCACTGGTCACGATGGGCGCCATGGCATTGGTACAGGTCTGGTATGCGCGAGAACTGGCGAGCTTCATGATCGCCGATCCCGAGGTCATCGAGCTCACCGTGGTGTTCATTTACATGCTGGCGGCATGCCTGCCCATGATGGCCTGCGACCTGACCCTGGCCGGCGCCCTGCGCGGAGCCGGTGATACCCGCTTCCCCCTGAAATCGACGTTTTGCGGGATGGTGTTCGGGCGCCTGATTCCAGCCTCGATTTTCCTGTCGCTGGGGCTGTCCGTGCACTGGATTTACTCGGTGATGCTGCTGGACTACAGCATCAAGGCGTGCATGCTGGTGATGCGCTATCGCTCCTGCAAATGGCTGGGGCGCGGCGATCCTGACACCTACCCCCCGGAATCGCCCGCAGTATAGACAGCGACAAATAAAATACTTAAAGTTCAAAACTTGGAATCGCCGGTAGGTACACGCTCGCCGGGTCATCCAGGCCCTTTTCCCAGTGCGGAGTTTCAAGGTATGGCAGAAGACAGGACTTCCGCCCGGCACGCAGCGCCGTCGCCCTTCAATCGCACGGTGCAGCACGACGCCAAGCGGCTGGCCATACTGTCCCAGGCGGCACGCCTGTTCAACTCCAAGGGATCCCGCGCCACCACGCTGAAAGATATCGCTGAAAACCTCGGCCTGACCAAAACCAGCCTGTATTACTACGTCAGGACCAAGGAAGAGCTGATCTACCAGTGTTACATGGCTGCACTGGATTTCCACCACGGCATTCTGGATGCGGTGGAGGAGCGCCACACCGCGCCAGCTGAGCGGATATCCGCCTGTTTCCTCCTCCAATTCGACCACTGGCTGGCGGCTTTTGAAGGTCGCGGCCCTCATATCGCCGCGCTGCTGGAGATAGCGTCCCTGCGGGGCGGCCACCGGCAGGAGGTGGAAACCCAGTACATCGCGATGTTCAAGCGCCTGCGGCAGTACCTGCGCGATGGCGTGGCGGAAGGCTCGTTGCGCGCACTGGAACCCACCGCCACAACCCGGGCGCTGCTGGGTTCGATCGACTGGGCATTTTCATGGCTGCACAAGATACCGCCCGCACAAGTGGGCTCAACCGCATCGCAGGCGGTCGATATCCTTACCCGCGGGCTGTACGGCGGCAACGGTGAATACGCACCTTCGGCGCTGGATATGGCCGGGCTGGGCACCCGCCCACCGCAAGGATTCAACCGGGAACAGCAGAATCGACTCAAGCAGGATGCTTTCTATAAAACTGGTACCTGGCTCTTCAACAGGAAGGGCTTCGATGGCACCTCGCTGGATGAGATTGCTGAACAGCTCCACGTCTCCAAGGGAGCCTTCTATTACCACATTCGCAACAAGGAAGACCTGCTGTACAACTGCTACGGTCGCTCCATTGACCTGGTTGAGAATATTCACACGCAGGTGGCCCAGAGCCAGGGTTCGGGCCTGGAAAAAGTCGAACAGACCTGTCGCCGGATATTCCATTGCCAGAATACCGACGAGGGGCCGCTCATTCGCTACAACTCCATTACCGCCCTACCCACTGCGCGCCGGCGCGAGATACTCAAACGCACAGATGCGGCCAACGAGTGCTTCGGCAACTTCCTGCGCGAAGGCATTGAGGACGGCAGCGTGCGCCCGATAGATCCTTTCATTGCCCAGAACCTGATCGCCGGCGCGGTCAATGCCTCCATGGAGTTGCACCTGTGGCGCAAGCTCGATGACATTGACGCCGCCGCCATCGATTACTTTGATATTTTCGTCAACGGCCTGCTACCCAGAAAGTAGCGACGTCCGTCGGCATTGCCGGAGAATTCCCTTGTCCACTGATCTGGAAAAGCTGCTCGCCTACCTCGAAGTCAAAGCCATCGACAAATACCTGTTTATTGGTAAAAGCCCCAGGCGACCCCCGCGGATTTTTGGCGGCCAGGTACTCGCCCAATCCCTCAACGCCGCGATACAGACGGTAGCCGAGGATCGCACCGCCCACTCAATGCACGGCTATTTCCTCCGCCCCGGTAACCCGCTGAAGCAGATCGTCTATGAGGTAGACCCGATTCGCGACGGCAACAGTTTTACCACCCGCCGGGTGGTCGCCAAGCAGGATGGCTGCGCAATCTTCAACACCGCCGTCTCCTTCCAGGTCAGGGAGGAGGGCCTGTCGCACCAGAGCACGATGCCGGAAGTACCGCCGCCGGAGCAGCTCCCTTCCGAGCAGGAGGAACTCGCCGAACTGGCGAAAAAATACCCGGACAAGGTAGCGGCATGGAATTTCGGGCCAATAGAGCGGCGCCGGGTGCTGCCCCGGGATCGCATCAACCCGCAGCCGCAGGCACCGCTGCAACACATCTGGTTCCGTGTTGCCGGCGAACTGGGCGATGATCCCGGACGCCACCAGACCCTGCTGGCCTACATCTCGGACTTTGGCCTGCTGGGCACCGCACTGTATCCCCACCCGATTTCGCCGCACAGCAAACGCATCCAGGAGGCTAGCCTGGATCACGCGCTGTGGTTCCACCGCGCCTTTCGCATGGACGAGTACCTGCTCTACAGCCTCGACAGCCCCAACAGCAGTGGGGGTCGAGGCTTCAGCCGGGGAAGTTTTTATACCCGCGAGGGCACACTGGTGGCGTCGTCAGCACAGGAGGCGCTGCTGCGACTCAGGGAGAGCTAGGTACTAGTTGATCACCGTGCGCATCTGCGCGCCCAACTCAACCAGCTCAAGGCCGCCGTCGCCGTGACGCAGATGGGTTATGGAACCGTTGTCGGGCCAGCAGCACAGGGTTGTCGCCGCTCCCTGTATCCGACCCACCACTGCATTGATCACCAGGAAGTGGGTAAATACCACGGCGGGTGAACGCAGTGCCAGCAAGGCCTGGGTAGCCTGATCGCGCCATAGATGCAGGCTGTCGGGCTGTTCGTCCCAGTGCTGCTGCATGAACTGCCTGAGCCAGGCCTGGCGCTCCGCCAGCGGCACCGGTGCACGGATCTCCTGAAATGCCTCATTCACCCGCACCGCCAGGCCAAGCTCCGCCGCCAGTGGCGCCGCCGTCTCCAGGGCGCGGGCCAGCGGGCTGCTGATCAACTCTACAGCGCGGGTCGCCAGCCTGGGACGCAGTAGCCGCGCGGCCGCCCTGGCCTGCTCGCGGCCGAGCTCGCTGAGGCCGGGATCCGGCGCCTGGGCCCAACTCGCCGCGGCCTCGCCGTGCCTCACCAGGTAAATATCCATCACAGCGCCTATGTACTCAGCGGTAAGTCACCAGGTTCTCGCCCGAGCCGACACCCAGCAGGTGCAGCCAGGATCGATCATTGAAATACGACAGTGAGGTTTTGCTGCCACTGTAGAAAATCTGGGTGACCGAGCAGTTGAATACGGGCTCGTAGAACTGGTAGGTCTGCGCGCCTGACAAGCCCAGCACCTGGGCGACAACGGTGGCTATGGTACCCCCGGAGGTAAAAACGCCGATGGTCTTGCCGCTGCCTTGGCTGGCCATCAGCTCCTGCAGTGCCGCGCGTACACCCCCGGAGTAGTCGGCCCAGCTCTGTATGCGCGGTTCATTGCAGTGCGGGGACACCCAGTAGTTGAAGACCGCGTCGATGACCTTCTGGTAGTCCTTGCTCGACTTCAGGCCCTGGTCCACCAATGCCCGCAGGCGCGGGTCGCGCTTCACCAGCTCGGGCAGCAGGTACTCGAGCTGTTCATCGTTCCTGATCTCGTTGAAGCGCGGCTCAATGTGATGCTCCACTGTCCCGGGTTGGCTGGCGATAGCCAGTTGGGCAGTCTGTCTCTGGCGCAGGAGGTCGCCACTGAACGCCGCATCCAGTACGATACCGGTGTCGCGCAGGTATTGTCCCAGCAGGCTTGCCTGGCGCTCGCCCAGGGGTGAGAGCCTGTCGTAATCCGCCTCCCCAAATGACGCCTGGCCGTGGCGAAAGAGATAGATCGTGGCCATCAGCCCCGGGCCTCGATAGCCTGGGGCTGGGCCAGCCCGCGATCAAACCTCAGCTTGCGCCGGTAGGGGAAGAAGTCCTCGATATAGCCATCCCGGATGCGCTGCTGCAGGCGCTGCCAGAAGGAGGCCTCGTAGAGGTCGCCATGCAGGCGATCGAACACCTTGCGCGCCCGCTGGTTGCCGGAAAAAAACAGGCGGAACTCTTCCGGGAATATATCGTTGGGCCCCACCGTGTACCAGGGCTGACCAGACATTTCCTCCTCCTCATTGCGCGGAGGCGGGATAGTGCGAAAATTACAGTCGACCAGGGGCACGATCTCGTCATAGTCGTAGAACACCACCCGACCGTGACGGGTCACACCGAAATTCTTCAACAGCATGTCGCCGGGAAAGATGTTGGCAGAGGCCAGCTGCTTGATGGCATTGCCGTACTCATCCATCACAGCCACAACCTGCTCATCGGTGGCATCGTGCAGGTACAGGTTGAGCGGTGTCATCCGCCGCTCCACATAGACATGCCTGATCACCAGCGCCTTGCCGTGCTCCTCGATCATCGAGGGAGCGACCTTATGCAGTTCCTCCATCAGTTCGTCGGAAAAGCGCTCTCGGGCAAAGGCCAGGTTATTGAATTCCTGGGTATCGGCCATGCGTCCCGCACGGTCCGCACGTTTCACCATGCGATACTTTTCCCTGACCTGCTCACGGGTCATTTCCTTGGGCGGTGTGAACTTGTCCTTGATGATCTTGAACACGAAATCGTAGGACGGCATGGTGAATACGCACATGACCATGCCCTTGATCCCGGGAGCGATCATGAACTTGTCGGTGGTTTTCTCCATGTGCCGGTAGGCGCAGCGGTGGTAGTAGGTTTTGCCGTGCTTGTTGTAACCCATCGAGCTGTATATCTCGGAGATGGGCTTCGCCGGCATGAGCTGCTGCAGGAACAGCACATACTGAGAGGGAATACTGACATCCACCAGAAAGTAGGAGCGGGTGAAACTGAACAGTACGCTGACCTTGTCGGAGCCGAACAGAACCGTATCCACGTAGACCGCGCCCATCTCGTTGTTGAGAATAGGCAGCACGATGGGCATGGAGTCACTGCCGCTAATTATCCTGCCGACGATATAGGCACCCTTATTGCGATAAAAGTGGTGCTCCATCACCTGGAACTCGACACATTCGCGGGTAATGTCAAAGCGCGGAGCCAGATAGGAATTGAACACGTCGACAATATTGCGGATATCCCTGGCTTTATCCTCGTAGGGAATACTGAAGGCATAATCATCTAGCAGCTTTTCAAACAATGCCTGCAACGAGGATTCAAGGCGATAGGTCTTGTACACCTTGCTGACATCGGTGGCTGGCATATCTCCATGAGGAGAGAAGACGAACACGTACTCGTTGCGAATCTTGCGGTGCTTGAAAACGGCGCCGTAGATGGAATTGAAAAACGTCTCGGCGATCTCGAAATTGCGGTGGCCTTCGATCATCCGGGAAAAAACTTCCCGCGCCTCGCGCCAGAACTCCAGCTCATGCAGGTGTTCGCCGGCAATCAACTCTACATATTCATTGACGCGAGCGGTGTGCTCCTTGTAGAGATCGATCCGCCGGGTCGCCGCCCGCTGGATACCGTGCCAGTCGGCATTCTCGAACCACGACCTGGCAGCCAGGGTGATATTCTGGAACTCGGCAAAATACGCCTCAAATCCATTGAGTATCGTTCGCGCGAAGCGCTCTCTCCGTTCCACCTGGCGCCGACTTCCTGTGTAAGTGAATTCTAGGGTTGCGGTGGGCCGAAGCGGCGACGCAATTTTCGCATGCCACCCAGCCAGCGATCATAGTCATCGGCCTTGCGCTGCCGATAAATCGCCACTTCCTTGTGCGGGAGAATCAGGAACTGCTCCGCCGCCAGGCCAGTGACCACCTCCTCCGCAACCTGCTGCGGCGTCAGGATGCCGTCAACTCCTGCGGTACCACCCTCGCCGTCGCCGACGCTGCCGATCATCCGGGTCGCGACCGCCTGCGGGCACAGCACCGACACGCCGATACCATCATCCCCATGGGTTATCGCCAGTGACTCGGCGAAACCCACCGCCGCGTGCTTGGTTGTCGAGTAGGCGGCATCGCCCACCTGGTTGAGCAGACCCGCCGCGGATGCAGTATTGAGGAAGTAGCCGGCGCCGCGCGCCAACATTCCCGGCAGGCAGGCCCGGGCTGCGTAGACATGGGACATCACATGAATTTCCCACATGGCCTGCCAGGTCGCGTTGGGCGCAGACGTGGCCCACCAGGGCTCCCCATCCAGCGCGATGATACCGGCGTTACTGCAAAACAAATCCACCACACCATAGCGTTGCTCGATCGTCGCCACCATCGCCTGGATCTGGCTTTCGTCGCGCACGTCCACCCCGAAGGCATCACCGTCAATGGCGGCGGCGACAGCGGCGGCGCTGTCATGCTCCAGGTCGGCGACAACTACCTTGCGGGCACCTTCCTGGTGAAAGCGCTCGCACAGGGCCCTGCCGATACCATTGCCTCCACCCGTGACAACGATGACCCTGTCGTGCAATTCCACTAGAGGATTTCCCGGGCCATCAGCTCCAGCACGACCGGGTCCTGCACACTTAGCAGCATGGTGCCAATCTCTCCCCGCTTCGCCGCTGCCTTCCAGGGCGCCAGGCGCTCGGCGATACGGCCCGCCGGCCCGATCAGTGCCACCTCGTCCAGCAGCGCGCTGGGCACCAGGGCCTCGGCTTCCGCTTTCTTGCCTGCGAGGTAGAGGTCCTGGATGCGCGCGGCCACATCGCCGTAGCCCAGCCGGGTGGCGTAATCCGTGTAGAAGTTCTTGCCTTTGGCGCCCATGCCACCGATATACAGGGCCATCCAGGGACGCAGGGCGTCATAGGCGGCGTTGAGATCGTCGTTCAGCATCACCATGACAAACGGGGCGACATCAAAATCCGCCAGCGACTTGCCGTTCCCGGCCGCGGCAAAACCGGCCTCCAGGTGCTCGCCCAGCACGGCATATTTGTTGGGGTCCATCCACACCGGGAATACGCCATCGGCCACTTCCGCGGCGCAGCGCAGTCCTGCGGGAGTGATGGACGCGGTGTAGATCGGGATATCAGGATTGCCCTGGAGGATGGACTTCAGGGGCTTGCCCAGCCCGGTGGTGCCGGCGCCCTTGAGGGGCAACTGGTAAATCTCCCCGTCAAATTCAACCGCGCCCTCCCGGGCCATGATCATGCGCATGATCTGGATGTATTCCCTGGTGCGGGTAACCGGCTTGCCGTAAGGCACACCGTGCCAGCCCTCCACCACCTGCGGACCGGATGCCCCCAGGCCCACGATGAAACGCCCGCCGGAGAGCTGATCCAGGGACATCGAGGTCATGGCGCACATGGCCGGGGTGCGGGCGGGCATTTGCATGATGGCAGTGCCCACCTTGATCTTGCTGGTCTGCGCCAGCACCCAGGTGGCGGCGGTCACGGCATCGTTGCCGTAGGCTTCCGCCGTCCAGACTGAGTCGTAGCCCATGGCTTCCGCCTGCCTGATCAGGTCGATCGGGATATGTATTTGCTTGCCGGAATATCCCAGCAGAAAGCCGAGTTTCATCGCGCTGCTCCTGTCGTGTTGTTATAGCGTAGGGAATTGAATTGTGCCTGGTGATAGTCGCCGTTGCCGAAAGTGGTATTGATCATCATCAGGCGCTTGGCGAAATGCCCAATGTCCAGTTCATCGGTCAATCCCATGCCGCCATGCAACTGGATCGCCTCGCTGAAAACCCGCTTGCCGGTCTTGCCAAGCAGTGCCCGCAGGGCGTGGACGGCGGTGGTGGCATCCTCCTTCTCGTCGCTCAGGGCGCACACCGCGCGATAGAGCAGTGACTTGGTCTGCTCATAGTCCATAAACGTCTCGACCATGCGATGCTGCAGGGCCTGAAAGCTGCCGATTGCCACCCCGAACTGCTTGCGGGTCCTGGTGTACTCCAGGGTCTTGGCGTTCAGCTGCTCCATGATGCCGAGGGCCTCGGCGGCGAGCGCAATATTGGCCTCCAGGATGACGTCCTGCATCAGTGCAAACCCGCGGTCCGGTTCACCCACGAGGCTGGCCGCGGGCACTTCGACAGCCTTGAATACCAGGTTGGCTACCCGCTGCCCGTCCATCATGCGATAGGAAGGCCTCTCCACCCCGGGTGCATCGGTGGGCAGTAAAAACAGGCTGATGCCGTGCTCTTCATTCTGCTTGCCGCTGGTGCGGGCGGACACAATCACATGGTCCGCATTGGCGCCGTTGAATACCACCACTTTTTCGCCGTCCAGGCGGTAGCCGCCGGCAACGGCAGTGGCGGTGGTCAACACGTCGGCGAGTTCATAGCGACTCTGGCGTTCCAGGTAGGCAAACGCCCCCAGGCAACTACCATCGATGATTTTCGGAATATACCCGGACTGGAGCTCAGCGCTGGCGCCTCTTGCCAGCAGCCCGCCGAACAACAGCACTGTCGCCAGGTAGGGCTCGAGCACCAGGCCCTTGCCCAGCTGTTCCATCACCAGCATGACATCCACCGCGCTGCCGCCAAAACCGCCATGCTCCTCGGCGAAGGGAATCGATAGCCAGCCCAGCTCGGCGAAGGTATTCCAGTTGTCCCGGCTGATGCCCTCGTCCGATTTGGCGATGGCCTTGCGCACATCGAAACTGTAATTGTCCTGGATGAAGCGCGCGACACTGTCGCGCAGCATGAGTTGCTCTTCGGAAAATTGAAAATTCATGTCAGATACCCTCGATACCGGCTGTCAAAGGCCGAGCACGGCCTTGGCGATAATATTTTTCTGGACCTCGTTGGATCCCCCGTAGATGGTCGCGGCTCGCCCGTACATATATGCCTGGCGGGCCTTGCTGCCGAACGTATGCCCGAGCTGTTCGGCGTCGAGGTCATTGGGCAGTACCCCCTGGTAGTAGGCGGCAACGTCCATGGCCAGCGACTGCACCGCCTGTTGCAACTCGGTGCCCTTGATCTTGAGCAGCGAAGACTCGGCGCCCGGGGCACCGCCGGAGGCGACACTCGCCAGCACCCGCAGCTCGGTGAATTCCAGTGCCATCAATTCGATCTCGATATCCGACAGGCGCGACTGGAACAGGGGATCCGCCAACAGCGACTTGCCGCCATTGATCTCCCGCGCCGCATACTCGCGCACCAGGCCGAGGTTGCGCTTGGTGTCGGCGACGCCGGCGATAGAGGTGCGCTCGTGGGCCAGCAGGGCCTTGGCATAGGTCCAGCCCTTGTTCTCCTCGCCGATGCGGTTGACGACGGGGACCCGCACCTCGTTGAACTCCACCTCGTTGAGACTGTGGTGGTTATCGATCGAGACGATGGGGTTGACCTTGATGCCGGGAGACTTCATGTCGATCAGCAGGAAGCTGATACCCTCCTGCTTCTTGCCCTCGCTGCTGGTGCGCACCAGGCAGAATATCCAGTCCGCATACTGGGCGTAGGTCGTCCAGATCTTGGCGCCAGTCACCACGTACTCGTCACCCTCCAGCACCGCCCTGGTCTTAAGGGACGCGAGGTCGGAGCCGGAGCCGGGTTCGGAATAGCCCTGGCACCACCACTCGTCACTGGCCAGGATGGGCGGCAGGAAGCGGTCCTTCTGGGCCTGGGTGCCGAAGGTATACAGCACCGGCCCGACCATTTTCAGGCCGAACGGCACCACATCGCGCACGCCGAAGGCGGCGCGCTCGGAGTCGTAGATGAATTGCCGGGTGGCGTCCCAGCCCGTGCCGCCATACTCCACCGGCCAGTTGGGCGCGATCCAGCCCTTGGCGTACAGGCGCTTCTGCCAGTCGATCACCGCCTGCTTGTAGACCGCGGGGTCGCCCGAGGCGAGGCGCGCCTGTAGCGGTGCATCATAGGACTCGGACAGGAAGGCCCGTACCTCGTCGCGAAACGCCAGGTCCTCCGGGCTAAAAGATGTATCCACTGTGATGCCTCCGCTGGGTTAGCTGATTTGACCTTTGAGTATGTTTTTAAATTTCAGGGCATGTACGATAGCGAGTCCGGGGCTACAAAACAAGGCTGGCGGATCCGGCGGCGCCCCGGCCTGACCTGGCCGGGCCTGACCTGGCCGGGTCAGTACAGGAGACTGTAGAGCTTGCGCTGATACTCGAC
>JBFZEF010000018.1:0-11246 GCA_041307045.1 Halioglobus sp. | reverse complement strand
CTCGATATCGACGCCGAGGGCCTGCGCATCATGGCGGAACTGACGCTGGCACTGGTGCTGTTTACCGATGCGGCCGGGGCCAACCTGCGGGAACTGCAGCACTCCTATCGCATCCCGCTGCGTTTGCTGGTCGTCGGCTTGCCGCTCACCATCGGCCTTGGCTACATCGCCGGCCTGGTGCTGCTGGACGGGCTGGGCTGGGTGGAGATCGCGATCCTGGCGGTGATGCTGGCACCCACCGATGCGGCGCTGGGTAAGGCCGTGGTCACCAACCCGGCGGTGCCGGGTCCGCTGCGCGAGGGCCTGAACCTGGAGAGCGGCCTCAACGATGGAATCTGTGTGCCGATCCTCTTTGTGTTCCTGTTACTGGCCTCTGAAGCGGGTGCGGGGGGTGACCCCACCGCAGTGGCGCTGCAGCTGGTGGCCGAGTCGGTCGGCATCGGGCTGGCGCTGGGCGTCGCACTCACCTGGCTCGCGGTGAGGCTGCTGCGGGTCGTCAACAGCCGCGGCTGGATGACAGACTCCTGGGAACAGATCACGCTCCCCGCCCTGGCCGTGGCCTGTTTCGGCTTTACCCAGTGGCTGGGCGGCAGCGGCTTCATCGCCTGCTTTGTCGGTGGCCTTTGCTTCGGCGCAATGGAGCGGGAGGGTACCCATGCGCGCCTGCTCGATGCCGAAGGGGCGGGGGATACGATGGCACTGCTGACCTGGGTGGCGTTCGGGGCCGCCGTGGTGGGCCAGGGGCTTCTCACCCTCACCTGGCAGGTCGTGCTGTATGCCTTCCTGAGCCTCACCGCAATCCGGATGCTCCCGGTATACCTCGCCCTCGCCGGCCTGCCCCTGGGGGCGAGCGAAAAGCTGTTTGCCGGCTGGTTTGGCCCCCGGGGCCTCGCCAGCATCGTATTTGCCGTCATCGTCCTGGAAGAAAAACTGCCGGGCGGCGGCACCATCACAGATGCCGTGGTGGCCGTGATCGTACTCAGTGTGCTGTTCCACGGCCTCAGCGCCAGCCCGCTGGTCGCCGACCTCGCCGCCAGGATGAAGGCGGCGGGCAACACCTCCTGCTGAGCCTGCCACGCACGCCCCGGCCCTGCCGGGCGGCAGCGTTTGCACCGGCGCAAGCTGGCAGAAATTGAGCCTGATCAAGTGAATGCCCCGTGGTGCCCGCCGCCGGCAGTTGTGGTTTGACTCTGTGCCGGGCAGGGCATAAATTTTCGGCACAGGGCATTTTCCCGGCTTTCCGGAAGCGCAATTGCTGGATTTTTTCACATGGTGGTGCTGACCGCGGTGTTGGCGATCGGCGGGCTCACGTTCCTGCTGGCCACGTTGATTATCCTCGCCCACCGCAGGCTCTACGTCGAGGAAGACCTGCGCATCGATGTTGTCGAGGAAATGCTGCCCCACGCCAACTGCGGCGCCTGCGGCTACCCGGGTTGCCGCCCCTTCGCGGAAGCCCTGGTGAGCGGAGCCGTGGCGCCGGGCAAGTGTTCCGTGAGCGACGCGCAGGGGCGGCAGGCCATCGCCGATTATCTCGGTATAGCGGTAGGGGAGCAGGTGCGGATCGTGGCGCGCCTGGCCTGCGCCGGCGGTAGCAACGTCGCGCGCATCCGGGCCCATTACAGCGGTGAACCTTCCTGTCTCGCCGCGGCCCAGGTGAGCGGCGGCGGCAAGGGCTGCGCCTGGGGCTGCCTGGGTTACGGCGACTGCGAACGGGCCTGTGACTTCGACGCCATCCGCATGGACAGCCACGGGCTGCCGGTGGTGGACGCCGCGAAGTGCACGGGCTGTGGCGATTGCGTCGATATCTGCCCCAAGGACCTGTTTTCGCTGCACCCGCAGGACCACCGCCTGTGGGTCGCGTGCAAAAACCTGGAGCAGGGCGATGCGGTGCTGGCTGCCTGCGAGGTCGCCTGCACCGCCTGTGAACGCTGTGTGGTGGATGCGCCCGCCGGCCTGATCTGCATGCGGGACAACCTGCCGGTGATCGATTACACCAGGCCCCATGCCACCCGCGTGCCGATCGAGCGCTGCCCCACCGGCGCCATCGTCTGGATAGATGACGAGGCGGGAGCGCTGCGCGGCGCCGCCAGCAAGAAAATTCTGCGCCACGGTGCGCTGCCCGCAGCGCCCAGCTGAGCCCTGCCGCAAGCGGCGCCGAGACAACGAGGAACCACAGTATGAGCAAGCAAGACCCCGCAATAAAATACCCGGGCCAGCGCGCGGCGATGGACGGCAATACCGCGGTCATCATGTGCGAGCGCGAGTCCAGCGATGCCGCCGGGGCCTATCCCATCACCCCTTCCACCCAGATGGGCGAGTACTGGGCCGAGGCTGCGGCCCAGGGCCACGTCAACGTCTCGGGGCGGCCCCTGATCTTTATTGAACCGGAAGGTGAGCACGCGGCGGCGGCGGTGACCGCTGGCCTGGCCATGACCGGGCTGCGGGCGGCCAATTTTTCCTCCGGCCAGGGCATCGCCTACATGCACGAGTCGCTCTACGCCGCGGTGGGCAAGCGCCTGACCTACGTGCTCAACATCGGCGCCCGCGCCATGACCAAGGCGACCCTCAACGTGCACGCGGGGCACGACGACTACCACTGTGTCGACGACACCGGCTTTTTCCAGCTGTTTGCCGCCAACGCCCAGCAGGCGGCGGACCTCAACATCATCGCCCACCGCATCGCCGAGCTGGCGCTGACCCCGGGCATCGTGGCCCAGGACGGCTTCCTCACCACCCACCTGATCGAATCCCTGCAGGTGCCGGAGCGGGAGCTGATCGCCGAGTACCTGGGGCGGCCGGACGACATCATCGCCACCCCCACTCCCGCCCAGCGCATCATCTTCGGCGACATGCGCCGGCGCATACCCGAGCTGTGGGACGTGGACAACCCGCTGATGTCCGGGCTGGTGCAGAACCAGGATTCCTACATGCAGAGCGTGGCGGCGCAGCGGCCGTTCTTCTTCGACCATATCGGCGAGTTGGCCGAGCAGGCGTTTTACGAGTTCCACCAGTTGACCGGTCGCCAGTACGGCCCCGTGGCCGCCTACCGGGCGGAGGACGCCGACTACCTGATCCTCGGCCAGGGCAGCCTCATTCCCAGCGCCGAGGCGGTGGCCGATTACCTGCGCGAGACCCGCGGCCTCAAGGTGGGCGTGGTCAACCTGGTCATGTTCCGCCCCTTTCCCGGCGCCGAGCTGAGCCGCGTGCTCAAGGGCCGCAAGGGCGTGGTGGTACTGGAGCGGCTGGACCAACCCCTGGCGGCTGACCTGCCGCTGATGCGCGAAATCCGCGCCACCCTGGGCAAGGCCATGGAGAACGGCCGGGAGAGGAACGAGACGCCCTATCCGCAGCTTGCAACCTACAGCAGCCTGGCCGACGCCCCGCCGCTGTACTCCGGCTCGTTTGGCCTGGGCAGCCGCGACCTGCAGCCCGAGGGCCTGATCGGCGCCATCGAGAACATGCTGCCGGGTGGCGAGCGCAAGAAGCAGTTCTACCTGTCCATCGATTTCCTGCGTGATGAGCCCCTGACCCCCAAGCAGGAGATCCACCAGGACACCATAGAGAGCAGCTATCCCGGGGTGCGGGCGCTGGCGGTGCGCGGCAGCGAGAACCCCAACCTGATGCCCAAAGGCAGCATCACGGTGCGTTTTCACTCCATCGGCGGCTGGGGCGCGATCACCACCGGCAAGAACCTGGCCATGACCCTGTTCGACCTGCTGGGCTACCACATCAAAGCCAACCCCAAATACGGCTCGGAGAAGAAAGGCCAACCCACCACCTACTACCTGGCGGCGGCGCCGGAACCCATCCGCATCAACTGCGAATACTTCTACGTCGACGTGGTGCTCTCGCCCGACCCCAATGTGTTCCACCACACCAATGCGGTGGCCGGCCTCAAGCAGGGTGGTGTGTTGATCATCCAGAGCGAGCGCGGCTCCCCGGAACAGGTATGGGCCGACATACCCGAGCACTACCAGCAGCTCATCGTCGACCAGCAGATACGCCTTTACTACCTGGACGCGTTCAGGATCGCCCGGGAGGAGGCCACCGATACGGAGCTGCAGTTGCGCATGCAGGGTATCGCCTTCCAGGGCGCGTTTTTTGCCGCCTCGCCTTTGTCCGAGCAGGCCGGCCTCACCGAGGAAAAACTGCTGCAGGCGATACGCGACCAGCTGGAGCACAAGTTTGGCGCCAAGGGCGCCCGGGTGGTGGAGGACAACGTGCGGGTGGTCAGGCGCGGCTTCGACGAGGTCCGCGAGGTGACCGACAAGCAGGTGGGGATCCAGGCGGCGCGGCTGATCGACGCCCGCGCCGAACCGAAACTGCCGGTAATGGTGAAGCGCCTGCCCCAGAGCGGCGCGCCCAGTGCGGACATCCACCGCTTCTGGGAGCAGACCGGCAATTTCTATGCCCGTGGCATGGGCAACGACAACCTGGCCGACCCCTTCATCAGCCTGGGAGTCATGCCGGCCTCCTCGGCGCTGTTTCGCGACATGACCGGCATCCGCTTCGAACACCCCAGGTGGATTGCCGAGAACTGCACCGCCTGCGGCAACTGCTACACCGTCTGCCCGGACACCGCGATTCCGGGGCTGGTGAACGAGCTGGGCCAGGTGCTCGACACGGTGCTCGCGCGCGTGCGCAAGCAGGGCCATAAGCCGCAGCACCTGGCGCGGGCCGTGCGCCAGCTGGAGCGCAGCCTGCGCGGCCTGCTGGGGCAGGCGGCTGAATCGGAGCCGGTGGCGGAACTGTTGCAGCAGGCCATCGCGACCACCGTCAATGATCCGGCCCTGGCCGAGGCCGAGCGCGTCGAACTCAGGGCTGAATTTGCCTGGTTCAACGAGGCGCTGGACGGCTTCCAGTTCGCTCTCAGCCGGCCCTACTACACCCTGCCCGAGAAAAAGGCCCCGGGCAGCGGCGGCCTGCTCAGCATCACCGTCAACCCCTACACCTGCAAGGGCTGCATGGAGTGTGTGGCGGTCTGCGACGACGCGGCGCTGATCCCGGTGCGGCAGACCGACGAGACCGTGCAGCAGCTGCGGCAGCAGTGGAATTTCTGGCTGGACCTGCCCACCACGCCGCAGCAGTACATCCGGGTGGATGACCTGGAGCAGGGCATCGGCGCGCTGCAGACCATCCTGCTGGACAAGGAGGCCTATTCGGGCCTCGCCAGCGGTGACGGCGCCTGCCTTGGCTGCTCGGAAAAGACCGTCGTCCACCTGTTCGTCGCCACCGTGGAGGCGCTGATGCAGCCCCGGGTGAAGGCGCGGATCGCGAAGCTCGAGGATCTGATCGGCCGGCTCGAGCGCCACATCCAATTGCAACTGGTGCAGGAGGTCAACGTTGGCGACACCGCGGCGCTGGCACAAATTCTCAGCCGCAACGGCGATCACGACCTGACCCTGTCCGATCTCGCCAGGCAGATGGAGGAGATGAAGGGCAGCAAGCCCATCGACCCCGCCTGGCTGCAGCGCGTGAGCGGCCTGCTGGGTCAGCTCAAGGACCTGCGCTGGCGCTATATCGAGGGCACCAGCGGCCGCGGCCGCGCCACCATGGGCATGCTCAACGCCACCGGTTGCACCTCGGTGTGGGGCAGCACCTACCCGTTCAATCCCTACCCCTTCCCCTGGTCCAACCACCTGTTCCAGGACAGCGCCTCCCTGGCCATGGGCGTGTTCGAAGGCCATATGGCGAAAATGGCGGAGGGCTTCAAGGCGGTGCGCGCGGCGGAACTGGAGCTGGCGGGCCAGTACCGTGAGGCGGAGCACGAGGCCTTCTTCACCTACTTCAACTGGGAGCAGTTCAGCGACGAGGAGTTCCTGCTGTGCCCGCCGGTGGTGGCGGTGGGCGGCGATGGGGCCATGTACGACATCGGCTTCCAGAACCTCTCGCGGGCGATGATGTCGGGCAAGCCGATCAAGATCCTGGTGGTGGACACCCAGGTGTACTCCAACACCGGCGGCCAGGCCTGCACCTCCGGCTTTATCGGCCAGGTCTCGGACATGGCGCAGTTCGGCAAGGTGGGCAAGGGCAAGCAGGAAGTGCGCAAGGAGATCGGCCTGATCGCCATGGCCCACCGCACCACCTACGTGCTGCAGAGCACTATCGCCCACGCCAACCACATGATCGAGGGCTTTATCCAGGGCCTGATGGTGCAGCGGCCGGCGCTGTTCAACCTTTACACCTCCTGCCAGCCGGAGCACGGCATCGGCGACGACATGGGCCACCACCAGGCGAAGCTGGCGGTGGAGTCCCGGGCCTACCCCCTGTTCCGCTACCACCCGGACAAGGGCAGCACCCCCGAGCAGTGTTTCGACCTGGATGGTAACCCCGCCCTGTTCGAGGACTGGCCCAGCTACACCCTGCGCTACCTGGACGGCAGCCGGGAGAAGACCCTGGAACTGCCCATGACCTTCGCCGACTTCGCCATGACCGAGGGGCGCTTTCGCAAGCACTTCCGCATGGCGCCGCCGGACACCTGGCACGAGAACATGGTGCCGCTGGCGGATTTCATGCAGCTGGATGCGGGCGGGCGCGAGGGCAAGTATCCCTTCGTCTGGACCCTGGACAAGCGTAAGCACCTGAGCCGCCTGCTGGTGGATGAGACCATGGTCAAATCCAGCGAGGAGCGGCGCGATTTCTGGGTGATGCTGAAAGCCATCGCCGGAGTGAAGCCGAAGGCGCCCGACGCCGCCGCGGACCTGGAGCAGCAAGTGCGCCGCGACGTGGTGAGCAGGATCGCCAGCGGGCTGCTGCGCATGGTCGAGGGTGGCGGTGAGCTGCCCGCCGGACTGCTGGACGACGCGGGCCCCGATGTCATCGCCAGCAGTGCCGCCGCCGGCCCCGCAGCGGCAGGCGCCGACTACATGGCGCCCTGGCTGGACACCGAGGAGTGCACCGCCTGCGACGAGTGCACCAATCTCAATTCCGCGATGTTCGCCTACAACGATGCCAAGAAGGCATATATCAAGGACCCGCTGGCAGGCCCTTACCGGGACCTGGTAAAGGCGGCGGAAAAATGCACGGCCCAGGTCATCCACCCGGGATTGCCTGCGGATCGCTCCGAGCCCGACATCGACAAGTGGATCGCGCGGGGTGCCAAGTACAACTGATGTTCAGCGCGCTCCGCCAGCATCGCAGCTTCGCCCACGGCATTCACCCGCCCCAGGCCAAGGACGACACCCGCGACCTGCCCATCAGGCAGTTCCCGTTCGCGCCGGTGATGATCGTGCCGCTGCTGCAACATATCGGCAAACCGGCGCTGGTCGTCGTGCGCGAGGGCCAGGAGGTGGAGCGGGGCCAGTTGATCGCCGAGCCCGACGGCTTCGTGTCGGTGGCGATGCATGCGCCGGCCTCGGGGGTGATCCAGCGCATCGCCCTGGCGCCGGGCATCAATGGCAGGATGACGCCGGCGATCTATCTCAAGCCCTTTCCCGGTTCCAGCCAGGAAGTGGTCGAGGGCACGCCCTGTGACCACGCCACCGCCTCCGCCGGGGAGATCCTGCTGGCGATCCAGCGGGCGGGCATCGTGGGCCTGGGCGGCGCGGCCTTTCCCACCCATGTCAAACTGAAAGTCCCCGACGACAAGCACATCGACACCCTGGTCATCAACGGCGTGGAGTGCGAACCCTACCTGACCACGGATCACCGGGTGATGCTGGAGCAGCCGGCGGATATCTTCACCGGCATCCGCTACCTGCTGAAGGTCACCGGCGCGGAGCGCGCCATCATCGGCGTGGAGTCCAACAAGCTCGATGCTGCGGACGCCCTGCGCGCCGCCCTGCCCGCCGACCTGCCGGTCGCGGTGGAGGTGGTGGCGGTGAAGTACCCCCAGGGCGCGGAGAAAATGCTGATCAAGGCGCTGCTGGGCCGGGAGGTACCTTCCGGCGGCCTGCCCTCGGATGTGGGCGTGGTGTCGGTGAATGTGGCCACCAGCGCGCAGATCGGCCGGCTGTTGCCCCACGGCCGCGGCATCCAGGAGCGGGTCATCACCATCGGCGGGCCCGCCATCCGCAAGCAGGGCAATTACCGCATTCCCATCGGCACGCCACTGCGCTTCGCCCTGGAGTACGCCGGCATGGCGGACGACGTGAGCCGCGTCTTCCTCGGCGGGCCGATGATGGGCCAGGCCCTGCCCAGCCTGGATATTCCCATCACCAAGGGCACCTCCGGGTTTATCGCCTTTAGCGCCGGCCAGACCGCGGCCCCGCCTGAGTACCCCTGCATCCACTGCGCCTACTGCGTGGACGCCTGCCCGCTGTTCCTCAACCCCTCCCAGCTGGGCCTGCTGGCCAGGGCCGGGCAGGTCGAGCGCATGGTCGATGAATTCCACCTGCTGGACTGTTTCGAGTGCGGCGCCTGCTCCTACGTCTGCCCCGCGCATATTCCCCTGGTGCAGCGCTTCCGGGCCGCCAAGGGCCTGGTCAGGAAACGGCGGGCGGCATCATGAGCGGGCGCGGACACACCCTCGAGATCCACACCTCGCCGCATATCCGCAGCGGTGCCAGCGTCGACGTGATCATGCGCAACGTGGTATTCGCCCTGCTGCCGGTCGCCGCGTTTGCCATATACCTGTTTGGACTCGCGGCGGCGATGACGCTGGCCGTGGCGGTGCTGTCCTGCGTGGGGACCGAGCACCTGCTGTGCCGGCTGGCCGGCGCGCCCTCCACGGTGCGCGACTGGTCGGTGACCATCACCGGCCTGTTGTACGGGCTCACCCTGCCGCCGGCGCTGCCCCTGTGGATGGTCGCCTGCGGCGGCATCATCGGCGTGGCCCTGGCCAAGTTCCTGTTCGGCGGCCTGGGCTACAACGCCTTCAACCCCGCGCTGGTGGGGCGCGCCTTCCTGCAGGCGGCGTTTCCCGTGGCCATGACCAGCTGGACGCCGGCCCTCGGCGCCGGCCGCTTCATCGAACTGCCCGCAAGTACCCTCACCATTCCCTTCGCCGCGCCGGTGTACGACGGCTTCAGTGGCGCCACCCCGCTGTCGCTGTTCAAGTTCGACCAGCAGCTGACGCCCACCGGCGACCTGCTGCTGGGCCTCACCAGCGGCTCCGCCGGCGAGACCTGCGCGGTGCTGATCCTCGCCGGCGGCATCTACCTCGCCGCGCGCCGGATGTTGAACTGGCGCATCCCGGCGGCGATCCTGGTCACTGTCGCCCTGCTCAGCGGGGGCTTGCATGCGCTCTCCCCGGCGGATTACCCGCCCCCGGGCTTCATGCTGTTCTCCGGCGGGCTGATGCTGGGGGCGGTGTTCATGGCCACCGACATGGTGGCCTCGCCCATCACCCACCTGGGCTGCGTGGTGTACGGCGCGCTGATCGGTGTGCTGGTGGTCGTGATCCGCCTCTGGGGCGGCATGCCCGAGGGCGTGATGTACGCCATCCTGCTGGCCAACGCGGTGTCTCCCCATATCGACGCGCTGGTCCAGCCCCGCGTGTTCGGCAGCGGGAGACGCTGACCGATGCCCACTGAAGCCCCCATGGATAACAAGCCCCGCACCCCCGCCTGGCCCCTGTACCGGGCGCTGGTGGGCGTGGGCGTGGTCTGCGGCCTGCTGATCGTGTCGGCGTTTGTGCTGACCTTTCCCGTGATCGCGCGCAACGAGGCCGAGGCCCTGCAGCAGGCGGTGTTGCAGGTGCTGCCCGGGGCGGTGGCCAAGACCACTTTCGCGCTGGGCGCCGACGGCCGCTTCCGCCTCGCCCAGGCGGGGGACACAGCGCAGCAGCTGGTGCACGCGGGCTATGCTGCGGATGGCGCCCTGGTGGGCGTTGCCATCGAGGCCCAGGGCATGGGTTACCAGGACGTGATCCGCATTCTCTACGGCTATGCGCCTGGGAAGCAGGCCATCGTGGGCATGCGGGTGCTGGCGAGCAAGGAGACCCCGGGCCTGGGCGACAAGATAGAGAAGGACCCGAATTTCATCGCCAATTTCAGCGCGCTGGATGTCAGCCTGGACGCAGCTGGTCAGGGCCTCGCGCAGCCGATCGCGGCGGTGAAGCAGGGCACCAAGACCGCGCCCTACCAGATTGACGGGATCACCGGTGCGACCATTTCATCCGTGGCCGTGGCGGCCATCCTGCGCGAGAGCAGCGCGCAGTGGGTGCCGCTGGTCTATCGCCTGCAGGCGCAATTCGCCAGCGACGGAGGGGCCGATGACGGGCAGTGACGGGCAGGCCGACAGCGCGCTGTCGACCGATGATTTCATCAAGGGGCTGTGGCGCGAGAACCCGGTGTTCGTGCAGGTGCTGGGCATGTGCCCGGTACTGGCGGTGAGCAACTCCGGCATCAACGCGCTGGCCATGGGGCTGGCCACCACCTTCGTGCTGGTGCTGTCCAACGCCCTGGTATCCGCGCTGCGCGATTTTATTCCCCGGCAGGTGCGCATCGCGACCTTCATCCTGATCATCGCCACCTTCGTCACTGTGGTGGAGTACCTGATCCAGGCCATCAGCCTGGAGCTGCACCGGGCCCTGGGCGCGTTCATCTCGCTGATCGTGGTGAACTGCGTGATCCTGGGGCGGGCGGAGGCTTTTGCATCGAAGCACGGCGTGGGCCGCTCCATTCTCGACGGGCTGGGTATGGGGCTGGGCTTCACCTTTGGCCTGCTGTGCCTGGGCAGCGCGCGGGAACTGCTCGGCAACGGCTCCCTGTTCGGGCTGGCGCTGCTCCCCGCGGGCTTCCAGCCGTGGATCGTGATGATCCTCCCCAGCGGCGGTTTCTTCACCCTCGCCCTGTGGTTGTTGCTGTTCAACCACCTGAAATCCCGCCGCCCGGCGGACGCCGGCCTGGCGCAGGAGGCAAGCCCGTGAACAACGAATCCCTGTGGACCATCTTCCTCAACGCCAGCCTGGTGAATAATTTCGTGCTGGCCTACTTCCTCGGAATCTGCCCCTTCCTGGGCGTGTCGGGCAAGCTGTCGACCGCCACCCGGATGGGCGGGGCGGTCTGTTTCGTCATGCTGGTCAGCTCCGTGTGCGCCTACGGTATTCATCGATTGCTGGTGGCGATCGATGCGCCCTACCTGCAACTGATTGCCTTTATCGTGGTGATCGCCGCCACGGTGCAGCTGGTGGAGATGTTCATCAAGAAAATGAGCCCGGCGCTGTTCCGGGCGCTGGGGATTTTCCTGCCGCTGATCACCACCAACTGCGCGATCCTGGCGGTGGCCCTGTTCCAGACCAACCGGGGTTACGACTTGCTGCAGTCGATGGTGTTCGCCCTGGGCGCCGGCATCGGCTTTACCCT
>JBFZEF010000017.1:0-6322 GCA_041307045.1 Halioglobus sp. | reverse complement strand
CTCGATCGCCTGCTCGACCTGGGTGCGGCGCATTACGTACCCAGCCATGGAGATCGCGGCTCTGCGGAGGATCTCAAGGCGTATCGCACTATGACAGCGGAGTTCCAGGAAGCCGTACGCAAGCGACTCGTGGCCCGCGGTGTCGAGAGCGCAACCGATGGGCCGATGATGCGCGAAATCCTGGGCGAAACCTACGACGAACTCGAACCCAGATACGGCCGGTGGCACGGGTTCAACGATATGTTCGTGCCCAGGTTCGGGCGACATATGGGCGGGACCTACCTGGGCTACTGATTTCCGCGACGCGGGTGTGTCGTGGGCAAACCCGGATTGCGGCGGATGGAGCTAGTGTCCTGCAGTGGCCAGGCGACCGGAGTCGACCCGGGCCATCGCATCAGACACCGCCTGCTCAGCGCATCTCCGATTGCGGGATGCCAACGCCAGGCTACCGGCGTCCCGCAGCCCCGTCGGTCCGCAAACCTCCCGCGCGGCGCGCTTGATATCTGCATAGAGCTTTGCCCGCCCAGTATCGGTGGAAAGCTCTGACGGCGCATACTGGATACTGACAGTTCTGATGCCGGTACCCGCTTCAGGCATGGCTGCCTCCGGGGCACGCTCTGCGGCAGCTGGTACAGCGACTGACATGGCGATGCTCAGTGTCGCGATGGTCATGATGCCGGGTATAAATTTTTTCATGATGGTTACTCCCTACCTTAGCTGTGACGGCAATGATGCCGATTTTCGGCCAGTCTTGTCGCAACAGTGACCGGCCTTGAGAGCTAAGTTAGGGCGTGCAGTGAACGGATAAAATGGTCTTGCGACCGGCAGTGGAATATCGTCGACGAGTTGTGTGAATCTGTGGATGAACTGAAAGGCGGTAGTTATGTCGATGGTGCTAGGTGTCCAGCAGTGGCTTGATCCGTTCCCGGTAGCCACGGCTGACTTTAAGCCTCGCGCCGCCCTCCAGGGTCAGGACATACTCGCCGTTCAAGTGTGACGTAGCTGTAGTAATACTGTTGGCGTTGACAATGCTGGAACGGTGTACACGAATGAAGATTTCCGGGTCGAGACTGGCCTCGAGCTGTTTCATGGTAGTTCGCATGATGTGGGTTTTGCCACCGACATGAACGCACATGTAGTCACCTGCTGCGTCGATCCATTGGATCTGGGATATTTTTATAAACTGAAAGTTGTTGCCATCCTTGATGGTCAGTCGTTCGGGCCAGTCGCGGGTTGGAGGATCGGCTGTTACCAGTTCCTTTGCCATCCCCGAGTCGCTCCTGCCGCTGACCAGCGCCAGTAAACGTTCCTTGCTGTTCTGTGCACTGACCGCATGGCGGGTAACCGCACCTCCACAGCCTCCATCAGGCGCTCTTCATCGATAGGCTTAAGCAGGTAATCCACGGCGTGAATCCTGAATGCGTCTATCGCATACTGATCGAAGGCGGTAACAAAAATAATCAACGGCATGGCATCGGCCTGTAACTCGCAGACCAGGTCAAAGCCGTCCATGCCGGGCATCTGGATGTCGAGGAAAACAAGGTCTGGTGATTCGGTACCGATTACCCGCAATGCCTCGTGGCCATTGGCGCACTCGGCGATGACTTCCACCTGGGCGATATTTGCCAGCCTCAGTGCCAGCCCGCGGCGCGCGAGTTTTTCGTCATCCACCACTATGGCCCTCAGCGGCTTCATGACCTGTCTTCCTGCCGCTCAAGGGGAATCACTATGGTGATAACCAGTCCATGAGGGTGGTTGGTGCCATAATCAAAAGACTGCTCATCGCCGTAAATCTCCTTGAGCCGCTCGCGGCAGTTGACCAGGCCCACGCCGTTCCCCGGCGGTTTGCCACCTGGATGAAGATCCAGCCCGGGGCCGTCATCGGCAACTGACAGGTGCAGCGTCTGGCCAGAGACTGCTGCTGCGATGGATATCGAACCGCCGTTGATAGCCCGCGACACCGCATGCTTGATCGAGTTTTCAACCAGCGGTTGCAGGAGCAGGCTGGGCATCAACGCGGAGCGGGCCTCAGGATCGATATCGAAGTGAAGCTGGAGGCGGTCGTCAAAGCGTACTTTCTCTATGTCCAGATACAACTTCAGTGCCTCTACCTCTTCGGCCACTGTGACTTTCAGCATCGGGTCCTTGTCCAGTGAGTAGCGCAGGAAACGGCTGAGGCGCGTCACCATGGTATTGGCCAGCTGTGTATCCTTGTCGAGAATCAGGGTGGAAATGGCATTCAGCGTATTGAACAGGAAGTGCGGGTTGAGCTGGTAATGCAACATTTTCAGCTGTGCCTCGTGGGCCATGGCTGTGGCCTTGAGCCGCCGCTGCTGTTCCTCTTGCGCCATCATGTAAAACTTGATGCCAAAGTACAGCGCGCTCCACACGACCATCACCATAAAAGCGCTAGTCGTGCCTTCGAAATGCGACCAGAACTCCATCTCCCGTGAGACGTCCTTCTTCGCCTCCATGGGAAACAGACTGCGAAAAATCAGCACCCGGCTCGCCATCCACGCGCTGCCGCCCAGGAAGGAACCGAGCAGTACCGCGATCACGCGCCAGACGATATCCCTCTCCCAGACGGCGTGGTAGAGGGCGCGCAGGGCCAGCGTTATCAACAGGCCAAGGGTGGCGACTATCGGCAGGTAAATTGCGTAGAGTTTCGGGGGCTCACTCCAGACCAGCACCCCCAGGTAGAAGGTGATTGTCCAACTGCCCCAGCCGCCCAGTTGCAGGATCCAGAAGAGATAGCACTTGTTCTGTAACAGTTTCTGCACGGGCATCCGACGCATTATACGGGCGGTTCCGGTGTGCCAATGGCCGTTTACCGCAAATATCGCACGGTTCGTCGCGACCTGGCCAGGGCCTGCACAGGCATTGGGCGATCTGGATTGTTTCCGCCGGTTGAACCCGCTGCAGTCCGGAGGCCCTACCGCCAGCGATCCCCGCACCGGCCAGGCAAAGCAATTTTATATTGTAAATGAGTCTCATTCGCATTAATATCATGCCATCCATCCTCGCCAGGAGATTTCAAATGAAACTACGCTTTCTTTGTAGCACTCACCGCAAATGGCTAGAGTCGGACAGCAGGGCGGCGCAAGCTAACTGGCTGATTAGTTATAGTCAGGCGGTAGACCTGTTCAATGCGCGAGAAAGCGTCAAGGCGGTAAATTATGCCGGGTCTGCGCTGGAAGCTGCCGAGTTGCTCCTTTTCACTCATGCTCTTCGTAGCGCTCGGGACATTCGCCGTTTCACTGATTCCGCAGTGTTACTGTGCCACGCACTGAGAGGGATCGAGCAGCCGCGCCTGATGTGCGGCGTCATCGGTGGCTCCATTACGCGACTGGAAGAGTTGCTGTTGCAGGGCGCTGATCGCACGACTGTCCTCCAGGGATGCCAACGCCTGCTCACAGTGGGTGACGAGCCCCCCGTGCAAAGCAGGGCGATTTCCTACCGGGAGCTTGGAATCCCGTCGCTCCGGAACGTGCATTGAACGGCAGTCGCCACCCGCCTCGCGACCCTCCCGGAGTACCCCACCCGGATGAGACTGCTGCTTCCCAGGAGATGGTGCGGTTGGAGATACCCCGCGCAGTACTGGTGCGCCTGCTGCGGGAGCGCAGCCTGTTCGTCACGGAAATGCGATGTCTCAGCCAACGTTCTCGCATTGTGGCACGGGAGGCCCTCAAGGCCGCCCTCATGCATGTAGCGGTGTAACAAAGGTCCGGTGATAGGCCACACATCTCCAGGAAAAGAGAATCTGTCGGAAGAGTCTGCGCCGAGCGCGCGCTAATCTCGCCCGGGAAAGAACCTCCAGGGTTTTCTGCGTCATCGGCGCAGGCCCTGGCCCCCGCCTACGGACATAAACTCATCCAGCGTCAGGTGTACCCGGCGAATCCGCGATTCCTGGTAATTGCCGAGCGTCAGTCCCGGCTTGCGGCTGGTCTTGAACCCCTGTTGCTGCATGGCGAGGTTCCCGGTGTCCTGGTCGTAGACCGGACCGAGCCAACCGAGATCTGCCACCTCGGTGTACGACTGCTCCACATCCAGCGCGACCGGTTCCGGCGGCAGCGGGTGATCCGCGCCCTCCGGCAATGGCTCCAGGATCAGCACATCAAAAATGCTGCTGTCGACATCCATGCCGTTGGGGCGAAAGCGATAGACCATCGGGATATTGATGCCGGGGAAAAAGAACATATTGGGAAACAGGTGGTACTCGATGGAGTCCAGCAGCAGGCATTCGCTGGTGCTGGAAAAATCGACGCCCAGTGTTGCGCTGAAGTGGCGGCGCAGTGCCTGTGCGATATGGTCGCGGGCCGTACCTCCAGGGGGCACCGAACCGGGATCGAGCCCGTACACCGCCAGGAAGGCCGCCATTTCGTCCTCGCCCATGGGCGGCTCGCGCCATTTTTCACCCGGGTAGTCGTCGAGGGATTCGGGGCTGTAGCAACCGATATTGTGAATGAAGCGGGTGACATACTTGCCGAAAATGTCGTACTGCGTATTGCCGCCATTGGGCGAGTCATGTGTCTCGAAATTATGGTAGGCCTCCATGAACGCCTCCTGCGCCGCCTTCCAGTTGGCGGGCAGGATTTTCCGCACATGCAGCCTGATACGGCGGCGTTCCAGCGGAAAGTGCCGGAAGTGTTCCGGCATGACATCCAGGTAGTGCGCCAGCGGCTTGGCCCCGGGATCCATGTTGATAAACACAAATCCGCCCCAGGTTTCACACTTCACCGCCTGCAGGGCATGGCTTGCGTCGCACACGTGGGGAAAATCCCAGCGGCCGGGGATATTTCGGATGGCTCCGTCGAGCTCCCACGACCAGCCGTGGAAAGGACAGGTGAACGCGGCCACGTAGCCGCTGCCCTCCCCGGCCAGTATCCGGGTGCCGCGGTGAGTGCAGCTGTTCAGAAAAGCCTGGATGGTGTCCGCAGCCGAGCGCACGACGATGACCGAGTACTGCCCGATATCGTACACGTACGTGTCGCCGACATCGGGCACGTGCTCCTCGCGGCAGGCCCACTGCCAGGCGCGCGGCCACAGGTCGCTCATCTCCCGCTGGAAGAATTCCGCAGAGGTATAGCGGCCGAAGGCGATATCCTCATCGCCAAGGAATTCATAACGGTTCTCCAGCAGCGGCGGCGGCGGCGCAAAGCGATCGCCCGCCAGCGTGTCGGCCACAGTGGGTCCGCTGGCGCGTGCCTTTCCGGGTGGTTGCGTCTTGTCCCCGGTCATGTGTCTTCAGTCCAGTGTGTCTCTACAGACCTGTCATTCATCGCGATAATACAATCCGGTTAGCCTGTTTTTTAGTATGCACTCCTCCCTGCCGCAATTACAAGTAGCATCACTACCCGTAGCCCGCTTCGAGACAATGACTGTGAAAGGATAAGAAAAAGGAATGGCATGTCGTCGGAAAGAAAATCCTTTCCGGGTCCGGATCGATCCATCCGAATACGCGGGAGCGGGCCAGCCGCTACCGTGCTCGAGCGCTACTGGCTCATTCCCTCGCGATCCTCGGCCTGGATGACCAGTACCAGGGTATCGCCGATAGCGGTCTCGACGTGATTCTCGCCCGGTTCCACGAAATAGTAACCGCCTGCGCTGACCGTATGGGTATCGCCGGCAGCGTCGTCGACGCGCATCGCGCCTTCAACCACGAACACTTGAACCCAGCGCGTGTGCAGGTGTCGCGCGATCTGCATTCCCGCCGGCATGCGGAACAGACCTGCACGGGTGTCATGCCGGCCTTCCCACAGGATGCACTTGTCCATCGTGGTACCGCGCACGTCGACCGGCTGCCACTGACGAGATTCGGGATGGTTGAATTTATGCATAGTCGCCGCCATGACCGCTCCGAGTGGGTTTGTTGCGCTGTGTTGTCAAGTATATGATAGAGGGGCTATGCTGAGGCAGTTTTCTTCCAGTGTCCCGATTCCTTGCGTGAATTGAACCGGGCAGTGGCCACAGGGTTTGCTGATAGGTGCCCATCCCCGTTAATGGGGTGGAGCCGGAAATTGGTGGGCCGTGATGGATGGATGCTTGCACCCATTCGGGTGCAATCACCCGCTTCGCGGGCTTCGGCGCGTTGCGCCTCGTCTCAAAACGCTGCGCATTTTGTCGAACGGTGGCTCGATCCATACGGACCGCACAATGCTAAACAAAAATGCCACCGCTAGGGTGGCATTTTTGTTTAGATGGTGGGCCGTGATGGATTCGAACCATCGACCTATTGGTTAAAAGCCAACTGCTCTACCAACTGAGCTAACGGCCCCGGAAGGAGCTGCGTATGGTACGGATTTAGCCCGAAAACTCAAGTCCC
>JBFZEF010000016.1:0-21895 GCA_041307045.1 Halioglobus sp. | reverse complement strand
CTCGATGGCGCCAGCGGCCAGGTCGCCTGGCACTTCCAGGCGGTGCATCACGACCTGTGGGACTACGACACACCAGCCCAGCCCACCCTGTATGACATAGGCCGGGATGGCCTGACCATCCCGGCCCTGGCCCAGCCCACCAAAATGGGACACCTGTTCCTGCTCAACAGGACAACCGGCGAGCCGCTGTTCCCGGTGGAAGAGCGGCCCGTGCCGGCGGGGGATGTGCCGGGCGAATACTATGCCCCCACCCAGCCTTTCCCCACGCTGCCCGCGCCATTGGTCGCCGCGACGCTCTCGCCCGATACCGCCTGGGGCCTGACCCCCTGGGAAGAGAGCGCCTGCCGGGACCGGATCGCCGCCGCCCGCTGGCAGGGCATTTTCACCCCGCCAAGCGTGCAGGGCACTATCGCCTACCCGTTCCAGGGAGGCGGCAACAACTGGGATTCCCCCGCCATCGATCCCCAGCGCAAGATCATTGTGCTGCGAACCAGTCACATCGCGGCCATCATCCACCTGATTCCCCGGGCTGAGTGCGACAGTCATCCCACCGCCCACCCCCAGGTGGGCACGCCCTACTGCGTGACGCCGGACATTCTGCTGTCCCCCTGGGGCCTGCCCTGTACCGCGCCACCCTGGAATACCCTCGATGCGATCGACCTCAGCAGCGGCGAGAAAATGTGGAGTGTGCCGCTGGGCACCTCCCGCGACATGGCGCCCTTCCCGTTCTGGTTTTTCAAGGGTACCCCCGGCGTCGGCGGCCCCACCGTCACCGGCTCCGGCCTGGTTTTTATCGCGGGCTCGGGCGACCACTACTTCCGGGCGTTCAGCACCATCGCCGGCGAGGAGCTCTGGCGCACCCGTATGCCCGCCGCCAGCAGCGCCACCCCCATGACCTACCTGGCGGATGACGGCAGGCAGATCGTCGTTATCGCCGCAGGCAGCCACTGGGCCAGTCCCAGTGGCGCTTCCGACTACCTGCTCGCCTACGCCCTGCCCGCACCAACGACGGACACCCCGAAGGAATAAGCGCCATGCATACAGTCACCGTGAACGGCACGGCCGTGACGCCATCAAAAATTGTCTGCGTGGGACGCAATTACGCTGCCCACATCCGCGAACTGGGCAACGACATCCCGGAAGATATGGTAGTGTTCATCAAACCCAATTCAGCGATCAGCCCGGTGCTGCGCTCCACGGTTGACGGCGAAGCACTGCATTACGAGGGTGAAATCGTCTTTGTGTGCCGCGATGGCGTATTTGCCGCGGTGGGATTTGGCCTCGACCTCACCCGCAGGGAGCTGCAATCCGTCCTGAAACAAAAGGGCCTGCCCTGGGAGCGGGCCAAGGCCTTCGACGGCGCCGCCCTGTTCAGCGAGTTCGTACCCCTGCCCGCGGCCATCGAAACGCTGGCACTGCAGCTTGATGTGGATGGCGCCCGGCGCCAGGCGGGCGGGGTGGAATTGATGATGTACCGGCCTGCCGCCATCCTCGAGCAGTTGCGCACGTTCACGACCCTGGAGGACGGTGACCTCGTCATGACCGGCACCCCCGAGGGCGTTGGCGCGATTCACAAGGGAGAGCGCTTCGATGGCCGCATCCTCGCCGGGGGCAAGGTCCTGGTGAGCGCAAGCTGGGTTGCGCAATAGGGGTGCGCCGGAGGCAGAAAAATCCGCGAAAGCATTTCTTGCCGAAGGCAATAGCCTATGGGTAACATTTGCCCCACGACAGCTCGCGATGCTTCGAACAGGGCGTGAACGACCCTTTCAATGTTTTTTCCAGTGGACGCCACACGTGAATCGAACGCTTTTTCTGCTCGGGCAGGCGGACATCGAGAGCCGGGGAGAGACGACAAGCGTTCCCGTCGACGGTGGGTCGATGGTAACGAAGGAACTTATCGGGGTTGTGCCAATCCTGCCCTTCATTACCAGCGATCGCACTTTGGCAGCCCACAGCCGCTCAATACTGGTTGACCAGAGAACGAAGCTCCCTCCTCCAAACCCGCTTGTACATGTGTTCAATCTTGTAGGTGATGCAGATTCGTCTGTTAATAGTCTCCACAAGATTCAGGCCATGATAAATGCCATGCAGCCCAGGCGCTGCTTTAACAAACCCGTTGATGTTTTCAAGACTTCGCGGGCGCGCCTGCCCAAAACGCTTGCCAATATTCCGGGCTGCATAATACCCAGGACCGAGACGGCTGACCCAAAGAACTTCAGTGAGCTCCAGGCTGCCTGCAGGAGCTTCAATGAATGGCCATTGATCGTGCGCTCGCCGGGTTACCACGGCGGCGATAACATGCTTCTGCTCACAGACGATAGCCAGCTTGAGAGCCTAAAAGATCTTTCCTGGCCCTACGAGGGAATCTGCCTGACTCAATTCCTGGATTGCAGGGACGACGCAGGTTTATATCAAAAAGTCCGGGTGATGATGGTCGACGGAGTTGCCTACGCACGCCAATGCATCTACTCGGATCGGTGGAAGATTCACACAAAGAGCAGAGCCGACCTGATGGACCAGGATATCGCTCTGCGTCACAGGGAGGAACAATTGCTGGCACTGCTGCGTGATCGAATCCTGCAGGATCGAGCGCCACTTTTTCAGCAGATATACCAGCGCATAAACCTGGACGTCTTCGGTATCGACTTCGCGCTCGTGGATGACCAGATTGTCATTTTTGAGGCGAATGCCTGCATGCATTTTCTGGGTGGAAGTGACACAAGTAGTCCCCGTTATACTTACACTGGAAGCTACAAGAAGGAGCTCAGGAATGCACTCAAGAAAATGCTGGTAAGGGCCTAGGGGCGCTCCCATTCATGCCTGAAGACGCGATCGGGGTGAAATACCGCACACTCGGGCGTACCGGCCTGCGAGTCAGTCAAATTGGGTTGGGGGGCGGCGGCTTCAGCTGTCTCGGCAGCAAGAAAGGTAAAACTGAGGCCGAGTCGGTCAGCGTGGTAAAGCGGGCCATCGAGCTGGGAATAAATCTTATCGATACTGCGGGCAGGAATGGGACAGAGGGTATCATCGGGCGCGCCATCTGTGGCTATGATCGCGACAAGCTGGTGCTGTCGACAAAAGCCACCGTCTCGGAAGGTCATGTGCTGAACACAGCTGCGCAGTTTACGAGCTCGATGGAGAACAGCCTGAAGGCACTGCGTACGCCCTATATCGATATCATGCACTTCCACGGGGTGCTCCCTCAGGAGTACGAATACGTGGTGGCTGAACTATTGCCGGTGATGGAGAAGTTCAGAGCCGCAGGGAAAGTTCGCTACATCGGTCTCACTGAGGTTTTCGACCGGGACCGGGAGCACGCGATGCTGAGGCGGGCGCTGGCTGACGACTTATGGGATGTCATGATGGTGGGTTTCAACATGGTCAACCAGTCCGCCAGGGACCTGGTGTTTCCGGCGGCGCAGCAAAAGAATATCGGGATTCTTGGCATGTTCGCGGTGCGCCGGGCGCTGACCTCACCGGACTCTTTCAGCCAGGTTATGCGTGAACTACAGTCCCGCGGAGCGCTCCCCTCCGATCTCAATGGCGGACGCACGCTGGAGAGACTGACGAGCCAGGGAGGGCAGAACAAACACCTGGCCAACATCGCCTATCGCTATTGCCGCGACGAGCCAGCTATTCACTCGGTACTGGTGGGCACTGGCGAGATCAGTCATCTTGAGCAGAATGTCAGAACTTTCGGCGAGCCGCTCCTGGCTGACGACACCAGGCACTTCATCGCAGAGACCTTCGGTCACATCCGCGACTTTTCCGGTAACTGATACACTTCCCAGGATTGCATAGCAATCTATACGTCAAGAGAACGGATCATGAAACGAAAAACAGTTGCAATAGGACTGGACTGTCCCAATAACACACTGTTCGAGAATTGGCTGCAGCGCGGACTGCTGCCAAATTTCGCTACCCTGCGCGGGCAGAGCAGCCAAGGAGTTCTCACTCACCATAAAAAGTACAGTAACCAGAATTCCTGGATTCCCTTCCTCACGGGAAGAAGCCTGGACACTATCGATTACTGGGTATCAACGTATAAGCCAAAAAGCTATGAGAACACGAACCATTGCCTTTACAACCAACATGAGTACCAGCCTTTTTACGCAGTGAAGGGGCAGGCCAGGGTTGTAATGTTCGACCTTCCGGTCGCGATCAGTAATAACGTCGAGGGCATCCAGGTCGTCGGTTGGGCCTCGGAGCTGAACGAAACTTTCCCCGCCTCGGAACCCGCCTCCGCGCTGGCCTATATCCATGAAAAATACGGCATGGATCCCAAACTGGAAGGTGCCCTGAAATTCTACAACGAGGATCTCGACCGCCATGGCCTGTCCTACCGCGTACCCAGTTCTTACGATATCGCCGGGCTGGAGTCGTTTCGCGACAAAATACTGGCATCCACTGCCACCCGGGGCAAGATCTGCCGCGAGTTTCTCCAGCGTGAAGACTGGGATCTTTTCCTGAGCGTTTTTTCCGAGATTCACGTCGGTGGCCACACCCTCTGGCATCTCAGCCAGCAGCACCCTCTGGCCAGCCTGTCCCAGGCTCTCGACTCCGACCCGCTGTTGGAAATATACCAGGCGGTAGACCATGAAATAGGTTTGATAGCTGAGTTGGTTGGTAAGGAAAGCGATCTGGTGTTGTTTTCCGTCGACAGCCTGGTCAACGACTGCCTGGAGAATGCCCGCAGCTTGTTCCTGCCTGAATTTCTCTACCGCTGGAATTTTCCCGGGAAAGCGGCGCTGGCTGCAGGGAATGCCGCAACGAGCTTGCCAAAAGTCCGTTTCGATTACCCGCTGCACTGGAAAGACGAGATTTGGAAGCTCAGGACTGATGAGGGTGACCGGGAGTTGCAATCACCGCAACAGCAGTCCGAGAACAACGACACATTCAACTGGCAGCCCACCAACTGGTACAAACCCCTTTGGCAGAACATGCAGGCGTTCGCACTACCCAGCGTTGCCGACGGCTATATTCGGATCAATGTCAAAGGGCGCGAAGCGCACGGGATTGTCGAGCCTGGCGATTATCGGCGCATCTGCAATGAGATCATTAAACACCTGAGTGAACTGGTCGACGCGCGCACCGGCCGCGCCATGGTGGAGCGCGTTATCCAGACCCGCAGCGAGCCCTTTGAGAGCGATTCCCGCCAGTCCCCCGCAGACCTGATCGTACTGTGGCAGGAAGAGTCGCCCACAGATGTCGTTGAGAGCCCCCTGGCAGGACGTATCGGACCGATTCCCTATTTCCGTCCCGGTGGGCACCAGAAGCAGGGCTCAAAAATCGAAAACTTTTTCATGATCCGGGCTGCGGATTGTCCACCTGGGATGTGCTTCGAAGAGGGCAGCCTGGAGGACCTTCCCGCCACCATTTTGAGCCGGATGGGAATCGAAACACCGCAGCACTTTGATGGCCGCCCGCTGCAGCTTATCGGCAACCCGGAGCGCGTCTCAAATGGCTAAAACGTTAGGATTAGAGGACCTGGCAGAAGAACGCGCTGTTAGTGTAGTGGGCGTGTTCAGTGGCCCCTGGGACACGGGATGGCCGGCCAGGGACGGTGCAGTGCTGGGATTCGAAGATGTCTTTCGAGCATTCTCAACCTCGGCCGATGCCGGTGAACTTGAACTGTTAACGGCTGATATCGGCATTTTTCGCGACTATACACACATCCGGAAATTTCTGGCCGAATGTGATGCCGTGTACGCCAATTGTGGCCCCTGGGCTGCGCTGCTGTATCTGGTGCGCGAGCGGGAGCAACTGGATGTCCGCATAATCCGCGAGGTGAGAACAGTGGGTTGGGTTGGCTACATCTGGCAGGAGGAAGTGGCCCGGCACCTGGAACGGCCTGGAGACCAACGGGTTTTCCCCTCGCGCTACGCTCGGGACCTGTGGGATGCCGCAGCACCGGCGGTCTCCTGCTCGCGTGTATATTACCCAATAGTCCGCCGGACTTCCGGCCACCCCCGCGTGGTAGCGCGTTCCAGCGGAACCGTTGGATTTTTCAGCGTACTGTCGCAGGACAAGGGATTCGACTACTTGCCAGGAGTAATCGCGATTATGCGCGATGGCGGTCATCATATCGATCGCCTGGTCTTGGCTGGTGCACGGGCTGATCCGGCCCTTTATGACCGCGTTGTCACCGAACTCTCCGGCATGGGCGTGGAGGTAGACTTTCGCGGTGGCCTGCCGAACGGCGAAGTCCGGTCGTTGATGGCGGAGTGCCACTGTATTTTTTTTCTCAGCGTGTCGTCCATCGAATCCCTGGGGAGAGTGATCATAGAGGCGAGCGAGCAGAGCGTACCCGTGGTAACCACCGATTTCGGGGCTGCCAGGGATCTGGTTTGCACGGACTTTCGCATCCCCGTCGAATACCTGTCTACAGCCTCGGGCTCCAGTGACAGTGCCTTCCCTGTCGCGCGGCTGGACCTGCAGCATTGGCAACCGCCGGCCCACCTGTCAGCAGATGCCTGCTATCTCCCGTCGGTGGGAGACTATTTGGCCGACGCTCAAAAGGCGCCAGATGTGCTGTTTCCTCCGCCTGCGGAACTGCAGACAAGACACAGGCCTTTAGCCTTTTCAATTCAGTGCCCTGTAGATGGCCTGCAACTGGCCAATAGTTTGCTGGAGGAACTCGCGGTCCTCGGGGCCGCGCCATTGCATGAATTGCTGGATCTGGGTGGTACCCTCAAGCAATTTCTGTTGTCAAGAGACTACAACCCGCGGGTCAGTTTCAGGCCCGCGAGTTCAACTCAGGTGGGCGTTGAGGAAACCTGTGTGGTTTCGGAAGTCAAGGCAGCGCGACCAGCCGTGCTGGCATGCTGAAGCATAAAGCGGTTAACCGCAGTGACGCCAACAGTCCCATGCTCGGCCAGGCGGGGACGTTGCATTTCCTGATGTAGCCCCCCGCGAAAGCATTTCAGCAAAAAAGCCGATTGTTAAGTTCACGCTTTTGCAGTAGTTTCTAGCCAGCCCTGCGAGTGGGAAACCATGCATACGATCCTGCGATTGGATGTGGCGGGCCAGCCACGCGGCTGGATCACCGTCCACGAGGCGATCTCCGCCTACGCCAAAGGCGATGTCATCTACGGCATCGGGGATGCGCTGCCGCCCTATTTTGGCGGTATCCAGCGCCTCACCGGGATTCGCTCACGCATCGAACTGCAACCCATCGTGGCAATCCAGGGGAAGGTAACCCGTGGTTTCAGCCCGCCCCTGTGCAACCGCACCCTGTTCCGCAGGGACGATCACCGCTGCCTCTACTGCGGCGAGCAGCACAGCCGCAACGAACTCACCCGCGACCACGTACTGCCCACCTCCAGGGGCGGCACCGATCGCTGGGAAAATGTGGTGGCCGCCTGCAAACGCTGTAACTGGCACAAAGACAACCGCACCCCGGAAGAGGCGCAGATGCCGCTACTGGCAATCCCATTCAAGCCCAACCCCTTCGAATGGCATTTCCTCGCCAAGGAACGCATCCTGGCCGACCAGATGGACTACCTGTCCCGGCAGTTTCGCGCCCCCCGCGCATGGGCGAGTTGACAGCGGGACGAGGCCTCAGGCGTTGAGCAGCATATTTTTGACCGCTTGCCAGAGTGCCGTGATATGGGTGTCGAGGTAATCGTACCGCGGAGCGTTACTCCAGCGCCTCCGCCTGAGGAAGGTCATACATGGATTTGCCTCAAATATAACCATCCGGCCATTCACAAGCGCGAAGTCGATACCGAATACGTCGAGGCCTAAACGTTGGCTAATCCCCCGGAAGACGGGCCCGTATTCCCGCATACCTTCATCGCACAGGTAGGCGAGAAAGCTCTCCTCCCGCTGGCATAGCTCTACATGACTGTCCATCAAGGCACGGCTGGCCGTGTTGCTCAGCCATTGGTCGGAGTAAATGCTGTGGCGGGGATAGGGGACGCCATCGACCATAATTACCCTTGTTTTGTTGTACAGCCCGGTCTCATCGCGACAATCAATATACTGGACCAAAAAGACGCCGCCGTGGGGCCAGGACAGGTCTCTCAGGGACTCCAGTTCGGACGGGTCATTCAACATCACCATATTTGCCCCGCCGTTATAACCCTTGGCGCGTACGATCAGGGGCCAACAGTCGAAGTTCTCGCAGGCCGAGCGTAATTCGCTGAAGTTCACGGGGCCCACAGACGCAACACGCGGCAGAATGCATCCCGGGATATTTGCCAGCGTCGTGGGCAGCTGCCCGCGCGCGGTTCTGTATACGTTTGCCGCGGGGTTGAAGTAGCGCCGCGGCCGGATCTGGTCCGCGATCCTATGAATCGTTTGCAACATATCCGGCGACGAATCTGCGTCCCCCACCAGGTTGAACAGATTCACTGGCGTATTGGCTGGAATGCGAATTTCGTGTACCCCGACCAGTACCATAGTGCTGCGCGGGCTCAGTTCGGGATCAGCTGTGACATAGGGCAGGATGGGCAGCAAACCCAACAGATTGGTCGTTACTTTCACACCCCCTTGTACTCGCTCCCTGGTAGAAGGATTGCGCGCCGCGTCATCCGAGGGGCCAAGCAGAAACAAGGTTGGGTTCATATAGTCTATCCCTATAACAGCGGCGGCCAATTGAATCCACCGGACCGAGCTAAGCCGTCACGCTTTTACCAGCAGCTTCTTCAGGGCCCGCCTGACGTCCCTGACGTAGCCGTCGAGGTACTGGTAGCGGTCATCACTACCATAACGGGCTCCCACGAAACTCATGCAGGCGTTCGCCTCGAAAATCAAAATCTGTCCATCGACCAGGGCGAAGTCGATACCAAAAACATCAAGCCCGATGCGCTGGTAAATCTCCCGGAAAACCGCGGCATACTCACCCAGGCCCCTGTCGCGAAAGCTGGCGAGGAACTGCTCCTCACGCCGACACAGGCTCCTGTCGCGATCCATCAGAATACTGCGACCGCTGGTGTGGACCGCCCACTGGTCGGAGTAAATGCAATGGCGCACATAGGGCACGCCGTCGACCATGACTACCCGGATCTTATGGTTCAGCCCTTGCTCATTCCTCGCATCAATATATTGAATGAGGAAAATACCGCCGTAGGGCCACGCCTGCCCTTCCAGGCTCCCAAGCTGGGCCTCTTCGGCCAACAGCACCATGTGCTCGCCACCGTGAAAACCCCGGGCCCGCACAATCATGGGCCAGGCGCCAAATTCCCTGCACACGGTGCGCAGCTCGGCGTAATTCCCGGGATTTGCGGCCTCGACCCGGGGAACGATGCAGCCCGGAATATCGGCCAGTGTTTGCGGCAGGCGTGAGCGCGAGGTCCTGAAGACATGTCGGGGTGGATTAAACAACCGCGCCGGCTTGATCCTGCCTGCTATAGCCTCGATGTTGTGCAGCATGGCGGCTGACGAATCAGCATCACCCACCAGGTTGAACAGGTTCACCTGGGCATTCCTGGCCAACTCGATCTCATGAACCCCAACCATCACCGTATGACTTTTGGCGCTCATGGTTGGATCGCTCATCACGTAAGGCAGTATTGGCAGTACACCGGCAAAATCGGTCGTCACCTGTACCCCACCCCGGACCCGCTCTCTGGTGCTGGGACTTTGTGCCTCGTTGTCCGAAGCGCCAAGCAGGAATAGCGTGGTTTTCATAAGGGGTAACCGGCGCGCAAAGGCGGCTGGCCCATGAATTGCCTCCAAGAGTTCCCCAGGACAACGGTTTACTCGCCCCGGAATATGCCCTAAATTGCGCTGCGAAACTAGGCTGGCTGACGGATATCCGGTTCGGTAAAGTTGCCGGGGAAACGCATTTGACGGGTTCGTGTATGTTTATCACCAGGGAAAGCGACGCACTTGGTGCGACGATTACGGGGCTCGACCTCGACGCGCCCCTTCGGGACGAGGATGCAAGCGCACTGCAGCAGGCCCTGGCGGAACACCAGGTCATTTTCTTCAGGAACCAGCATATCTCGCATCACAATCACAGGGCACTGGGGCTGCGCTTCGGCTCTTTGATGCAGCATCCGGCCTATCCGACCGTGGCTGGTTACCCCGAAATCATGGTGCTGGATAACGACCGTGAAAATCCCTCTAAAATCGACGAGTGGCATGTGGATATGTCATTTACGGCGAACCCCCCGCTTGGCAGTATCCTGGTCGGCAGGATAATGCCTGAAAGCGGCGGCGATACCCTGTTTGCCAGCCTGGCCGCCGCCTACGACGACCTGTCTGCCGCCATGAAGGAAACGCTGGCCGGACTCAGCGCCACCCACAGCCTCGAGCACGGCTTCCGGCAAAGCCTGGCCGAACCCGGCGGACGCGAGCGACTGCAGGACGCAATCGATCGCAATCCTGCCGTGGTTCATCCGCTGGTGCGCACTCATCCCGTGACGGGCCGCAAGTTGATATTTTACAGCGCCACCTTTACGGAAAAAATTAACGAGTTGAGTCCGCCTGACTCAGAGGAATTGTTAGCCTGGCTCGCCCGCCACGTGGTCCAGGACAGGTACGTGTATCGCTTCAGCTGGGGACAGAAATCCATCGCGTTCTGGGACAATCGCGCGGTGATACATAAGCCCGTCAACGATTACTGGCCGGCACGGCGGCGGATGGAACGGGTAACCATTAACAATTCCCCGGTGCAGGGCTGACAGGGCTCCCGTTACAACGTCGAGGGCGTTTCGAGGGCGGCCAGCTGTGCGCGGTTGAGGTACCAGACATTCATGGACTCACACCGCGATGGATGCTGGTAGCTGATATCACTGGGCCCCGAGATCAGCAGGTGTTTTTCCAGCGTGCCCCCGAACTTCATACCCAGGTCATGGGAGATGCAATTGATCGCCCCCAGGCTGGCGCGACTTTCGGCATGGCACAAATCCACACCGCGGTCCCGCGCCCGCAGGGCCAGTTCGAGGCGCAGCATAGCGCCCAAGCTCTTGATCTCCCCGAGTTCCGGGCAAGTCGCAAGCCGCATGGTATTGTCGTATTCCGCCAGGCACAGACGGCTGCCGTCCTCCAGCATCACGGTATTGATTTCCAGGTTACTGAAGGCGTAGATCCAGCCATTGCTGACTGACCTTACCTGGCTCATCAGGTATGCGTCCGGCTCCGCGAGCATGAGCGCCAGCTTGTGCTCGAATTCATAAGGGAAGGTCGGAAAGGTCTCGCGGTGCATCGCGACGAGCCGATCGACATCCGCCGCACTGAGCATACCCGGGCCAACCCGCTCCACCCGGAAATCGCCTGCCCGGCAAAACTCTTCCCGTATAGCGGCCGCGCCTTTGGGCGATTCCGCGGTGATGTCTGCAAGCAGGGCCCGCTCGCTGCTGCTGTCTGCGGGGGAGGATCTGCGGGAGTCCTGCAGGCAGGCAATATAGGTGACGACACGGCCGGAGGCGTCGTCCAGGGGCATCCTGGCCTCGACCTGGAAGCCCCTTGCTCCGAGAAATTGCCGGGCCTGCGGCGACAAATCGCCGCTGGAGACCACCCGGATAGTGACGCGACCTGGACGTTCCCGCTGATCCAGTACCGCCACCGCGTCCAGCAGCCTCACCAGTGAGGCCCGGTCCGAAATACACCACGGACAGAACCAGCGAACGCGATCGCCGGCGCGATCGTAGACCGGATGGGTGGATCCGAAGGCGGAGTAGTCGGCAGGGAATGAAGTCACGGGGGCGATACTAGTGGAGATAACTCGACTGTTGCAACAAGGGAAATGCGGCGCATTGGGAGCGCGGTTTTATGCGGCTATACTTATGCTGCTTACCCGCGCAAGGCGCCGGGCCAGCCTCTATCCATTGCCGGGAGTAGATTCCTTTGTCCAGTGAACACCACAGCGCCATCCACTCAATGATGCGGCAGATGGCCAAATCGGTTATCGGCCAGGAAGAGGTGGTGCGCACCCTCACCCTGGCCCTGCTGTGCAACGGCAACGTGCTGCTCGAAGGCCTGCCCGGCACCGCCAAGACCCGCTCCATCAAGACCCTCTCCCGGGTGTTGCAGGCGAAACTGGGACGGATCCAGTTCACTCCGGACCTGCTGCCCTCGGACGTCACCGGCAACGAGATCTACCTGGAGAAGCAGGGCAAGTCGGAGCTCACGTTTCAGCCGGGCCCGATTTTCAGCGAGCTGGTGCTGGCCGACGAGATCAACCGCGCCCCGGCCAAGGTGCAGTCAGCCCTGCTCGAGGCCATGGAGGAGCGCCAGGTTACCGTGGCCGGCAACACCTACAGGCTGCCCGAATTGTTCATGGTGCTGGCCACCCAGAACCCCATTGACCAGGAGGGCACCTACCCCCTCCCGGAGGCGCAAATGGACCGCTTCCTGATGAAGATAGCGGTGGACTACCCGCGGGCGGAGGCCGAGCTGGCGATCGTGCGCATGCTGCAGGCGGAGGAGGGCAGCCAGGCGGAACAGCTGGAGATGATTTCCCAGGACCACATCTTCGGGGCCCGCACGGTGATCCAGCAGATGCAGGTATCCGCCCCGGTGGAGCAGTACATCGTCGACCTGGTGATGGCGACCCGGCTACCCGGTGAATTCGGTGAGAAACTCGGCCGCTGGATCGATTCCGGCTCCAGTCCCCGGGCCAGCATCGCCCTGCACCGCAGCAGTCGCGCCAGCGCCTGGCTGGACGGCCGCGACTACGTCACCCCGGACGACGTGCGCTCGGTACTGCACGCCATCATGCGCCATCGCCTTATGATCAGCTACGACGCGCTGGCGGACCAGGTCACTCCCGATGCGATTATCGACGAGATCATCAAACAGGTTGCCGTGGGCTGAGGCCATGGGCACCGCAACCGGCGATGACATCTACACCAGCCTGCGGGCGTTGATGCGGCTGCGCTACAGTGCGCGGGGTTTCAGCTACCTGCCGCGCCAGCCGGTGCGTTCACTGCTGAGCGGTCGCAAGCGCTCGCGCCTGCGCGGTCGCGGGCTCGACTTCGACGAGCTGCGCCATTATCGCCCGGGGGATGACATCCGCAGCATGGACTGGCGCGTGACCAACCGCACCGGCAAGCCCCATGTGCGGGTGTATACCGAGGAGCGGGACCGTCCCGTCATCGTAATGGTGGACCAGCGCCTTGCCATGTTCTTCGGCAGCCGGCAGAAGATGAAATCGGTGATAGCCGCCGAAGTGGCGGCGCTCACCGCCTGGCGGGTGCTGGCCGTGGGCGACCGGGTCGGCGCGATCCTGTTCAATGACACCCGCAGCCTGGAGTTCAAACCCACCCGCAACCAGCGCAAGGTCATCGGCTGGCTGGGAGACCTGGCCAGCATGAACAACGAATTGTCAGTGGCGCCGGGGCAACGCAGTAATCCCGCGGGCCTCACTGCTGCCCTGCGCCTGCTGGAGCGCAGCATCGGCCACGACTACCTGGTGGTGCTGGTCTCCGATTTCCACGGCTGGGACGATGCGGCGCTGGAAGCCATCACTCGCATCAACCGCCACAACGATATTCTCTGCGCGCTGGTGTTTGACCCGCTGGAGCGAGATATCTCCGGTGCCGGCAAGCTGGTGGTAAGCGACGGCAAATTCCAGCTGGAGATCAATCCGGAGCAGGCGGAACTGGGCAAGAAGTTCGAGGCCAGTTTCGAAAGTTCCGTCGCCTGGGTGCAGGGCGAGCTGAAACGCCACGATATCCTGGTCATGCCGGTGGACACGGTGACGCCGGTCACCCGCCAGCTGCGGGAAAAGCTGGGCGGCCAGCGGGTGTTGCAATGAGACAGCGGCGATGAGCACCCCGCCCCTGCCGGAGGCATTCGGCAATTACGCCCTCGGGGAATTTGTCGAGCTGGTTGCGCCGGCGGCCATCAGCTGGTGGCCCCAGACCGTCGGCTGGTGGTGGCTGGGCGCGGCGCTGGGGGTATTGGCCGCCCACCGGGGCTGGATTGCCCTGCGCCGCTGGTATCGCAATCGCTACCGGCGGGAGGCCGCCGCGCGACTGCTGCGCCTGGCTGGCAGCGCAGAAGGCAGCGCGGCAGTGGCGGATATCAATCGCCTGCTCAAGCTCGCCGCGCTGGCGGCCTATTCCCGCGAGCGGGTCGCCCGCCTGTCGGGACAGGAGTGGGTGGACTTCCTCAACCGGCAGTGCCCTGCGCCGCCCTTTGCGCCCGAGCAGGGCCGCCTGCTCGCCCTGGCCGCCTATACCGGCGCCAGGACCGATGCGCCCGGCGGCCGGCAACTGCTCGCCGCCAGCCTGACCTGGTTGCGCCAACACAGGAATCCCCTGGATGATTGAACTGGTCCATCCCTGGGCCCTGGCGCTGCTTGCGCTGCCCCTGCTGATGCGCCTGCTACCCGCCTACAAGGAGAGCCGCGATTCGATCCGCGTGCCCTTCTTCGACAAACTGGTGGAACTCAGTGAGCAGCGCCCCGAGACCGGTGCCATGGTGCTGCGCCGGGATCGCGCCCAGCAGTTCCTGGTGGGCTTCATGTGGCTGTGCCTGGTACTGGCGGCGGCGAAACCCGAGTGGGTGGGGCCGCCCGTGGAGCAGCGCAAATCAGGGCGCGACCTGATGATCGCCGTCGATTTGTCCGGCTCCATGCAGGCCACCGACTTCACCCTGCCCGATGGCAGCAGCGCAAACCGCCTGGAGGCCGTGAAGTACGTGCTGGCAAGGTTGGCGGCCCAGCGCGCCTCGGACCGCCTGGGCCTGATCGTTTTCGGCAACGCGCCCTACCTGCAGAGCCCGTTCACCGACGATCACCAGGTGTGGGCGCAACTGCTGGGCGAAACGGACATCGGCATGGCGGGCCAGAGCACCGCCTTCGGCGACGCCATTGGCCTGGCGATCAAGCTGTTCCGCGACAGCGATTCCGACAACCGGGTGCTGATCATCCTCACCGATGGCAACGACACCGGCAGCATGGTACCCCCGGTGGATGCCGCGCGGGTTGCCGCCAGCCATGGCATCCGCATCTACACGATCGCCATGGGCGATCCCGCCACGGTGGGCGAGGAGGCGCTGGACACCGCTACCCTGCAGCGGGTATCCGAGCTGACCGGCGGGCGCTACTTCCAGGCACTGGACCAGCAGGAGCTGACCCGGGCCTACGAGGCAATCGGCGAGCTCGAGCCGGAGCTCTACGAGACCATCAGCTTCCGCCCCCGCCAGAGCCTGCACTGGGTGCCGGTCGGCGTGGCACTGGGCCTCTACCTTTGCTACCACGGCTTCGGGGCCTGGCAGACCTGGCGCCGCCTGGGGGCCACCCGTGCCGCTTGAGTTCGCCGCCCTCGAACACTTCCACTTCCTGCGCCCCGCCTGGGCGCTGGTGATTATTCCCTGGTTGCTGATCACCCTGGTTCAGCACCGGCGCAAGGCCAGCCGCGACAGCTTCGGCGGCATCATCGCGCCCCACCTGCTGGAGCACCTGCGCCTGCAGCGATTCGAGCGGCGCTGGTTCAATCCCGTCAACGTCACCAGGGTCTTCACGCTGTTGCTGCTGCTGGTGTTGATGGGGCCGAGCTGGCGCCAGCAACCCTCGCCCCTGAGCCAGGACGAGGCCGCCCTGGTGATCCTGCTGGATGTGTCCGACTCGATGCAGCAGACGGACATCCAGCCCAGCCGCCTGCAGCGGGCGCAGCAGAAAATAGGCGAGCTGCTGGCCCTGCGCCCCGACAGGAAGGCGGCGCTCATCGTCTACGCCGGCAGCGCCCACACCGTCCTGTCGCTCACCGCCGACCAGGACATCCTCAAGCAGTACCTGGCCGCGGTCACCCCGGACATCATGCCCCGGGCCGGCAAGTTCCCCGAGTACAGCCTGCCCCTGGTGGCGGACGTGCTGCGGGACTCTTCCGCCCCGGCCACCGTGGTGTTGTTCAGCGACGGCCTCGGGTCCGGCAGCGCCAGCGCCTTCGAGAGCCACTTTGCATCCTCCGGCGACCAGCTGCTTATCCTCGGGGTGGGCACCGAGGCGCAGGAGGAGGAACTGGCGCCGCTGGAGCGCCGCGCCCTGGAGCGGCTGGCCGGCGCCACCGGCGGCAGTTACCTGGACCTGACCGTCGATGACAGTGACGTGCGCGCACTTAACCGCCGCATCGACAGTCACTTCGTGGTAATCGAGGACAGCGCCCTGCCCTGGCTGGACAGCGGCTACCTGCTGGTTTTCCCGGCCATGGCGCTGTTCCTGCTGTGGTTCCGCCGGGGCTGGACCCTGACCTGGGCCTGGCTGCTGCTGCCGCTGCTGCTGGCGGGTGGCCCCGCCCCGGTGCAGGCACAGGCGCCCGCGGGGCAGACTGTTGCCGGGGAACGCGCCGCCGGCGGCCTGCGCGCTTCGGTGCAGTGGTTTGCGGACCTGTGGCTGAGCGGTGACCAGCAGGGCCGCCTGCTGCTGCAGGCCGGCGAGTACCGGGCCGCGGCGGCCCGCTTCGAGGAGCCGATGTGGAAAGGTCTGGGCTATTACTACGCCGAGGACTTCCTGCTCGCGGCGGAGTATTTTTCCCGCAGCGACAGCGACGACGCCCTGTTCAACGAGGCCAACGCCCGGGCCCACGCTCGCGACTATGTGCGGGCGGTCAATCGCTACGATCGCCTGCTGGCGCGCAACCCGGATTACCCCGGCGCCCGCCGCAACCGCCAGCGGGTGCAGGAGCTGATCGACGAGATCAACCGGCTCAGCGAGTCCCAGCAGGCGGAGCCCGGGGTGAGCGGCGAGGACAAGGAGCTCGGCACCGACGATGCGATTCCCGCCGAGGGGGCCGAGGAACTCAGCTGGGAACAGGCGAAGACAGTAAAGCTGACCGCCGAGCAAATCCTGGAGGACCCCGCCACCGGCGAGATGTGGTTGCGCAGCGTGCAGCAGGATCCGTCCAATTTCCTCGCCATCAAGTTCGGCATGCAACTGCAGCGCGAGGAGGAAACTAGATGACGCTGCCGCGTTCACCGTTGGCTGCGCCGTTGTACGGCCTGTTGCTCGCCCTGCTGCTGGCGGGCTCAAGTGGCGGTCACGCCGCGGGGATGACCCTGCAGGAGCTGCTGGCGGCGGGCCAGCTTGAAATCGATACCGAGCTGGTCAGCTCCGGCACGCTCGTGCCGGGCCGCAAACTGACCCTGCAGCTTACCCTCGCCACCGACCGCTGGTTCAGCGGCGGCAGCCGCATCCAGCTGCCCGAGGTGCCGGGCCTGGTGATTCTGCAGACCGAGCAGTTTGCCAGCAACGCCAGTGAGCGCCGCGGTGACCAGGGCTGGGTGCTGCAGCGTTGGGTGCTGGACGTCTATCCGCAACGGGCGGGGGAGTTCACCGTCCCGTCCCTCAACGTGCGGGTGCAAGTCAACGCCGGGGAGGCCGGTGATGTGGAGGGTACCCTGGTGAGCCCACCGGTCAGCTTCACGGTTACCCTCCCACCCGCGCTGGCCGCTGTGCCGCAGTGGGTGGCGGCGCCCGAGTTCAGCGTCAGCCAGCGTTTTGACCGATCGCTGGAGGGCCTGCAGGTGGGGGATGCCTTCGAGCGGGAAATAATCTTCGAGGCCAGTGATGTGCTGGCCATGATGCTGCCGGCCTACAGTGCGCAGGGCCTGCCCGGGCTTGCGGCCTACCCGGCGCCGCCGGTGCTCGACAACAGCAGCAACCGCGGCCAGAGCCGGGCCAGCCGCATCCAGCGCATCAGCTACGTGGTGCAGGCGCAGGGGCAGTACCGCCTGCCCGCGGCGGATTTCTTCTGGTGGGATACGAGCCGCGACGAACTGCAGGTGCTGTCACTGCCCGCCACTGAAATAAGCGTGGGCAGCGGCGCGGGGATTGTTACCGGCGGTCGCGGCGCCGCGCTGGTGACGCCGCGCCAGGCGCTGCTGGCGGCGGCTGGCCTGGTCCTGCTGGCGCTCCTGTCCTGGCTGGCCCGGCGCTACCTGCCGGGTCTGCCTTGGGCGCGGCCGGGTGCCGTGTTCGCAAAGCCCTGGCGGCAACTCCGGCAACTGCGCAAGCCGGCCCTGCCGGAGCGACTCAACCCCGGTAGTAGCGAAGACGGGGACGCAACTATTTTCTCAAAATAAATGCGTCCCCTTTGACGGACGCTTTGACGCATATCGCGCCCGGCATGGAGTGAGGGTTGTTGCGACCCCGGATCAGTTGTCAGGCAGTTCCTGCACCGCGCGAAACGCCTGCTCTATTGCTGCATGAGTATAGGCTTCGGCGGCCGCGTCGGCATTGGCAACCGCGATATTGCGAAATGGCGCGCGGGCGATTTCATGCGGTGCCTTACCGTCGGGCCATTCCGGGTCCCACAGGTCCAGGTAATCATAGGCGTAGCCGTGTGGCCAGCGGTTGACCGTGATGGCCAGCACATCCTTCGCAACATCGAAACCCACGGGGCCCAGGAGCCCGTCGAGCACAGTGCGCACCTCGCGCTCGTAGTCCTCGAATGACAGGCCCAGCATGATCGCCCTGGAGGCGCGCAGCTGGCTCTTGATGTCCACCGCCTCCTCCGGCGGTGAGATGCTACCCCAGAAAACCAGCGAGACGGGGCCTTTGTCATCCATGCGGTGCTCGTAGCCCCCGACGTTAATACCGCGACATGTGAACAGCGTGGAATGCAGGCGACCGGGACAGCGCACGATATCAATGCCCAGTTTGTCCAGGGCATCGGTATTGCGCAGCAGCACGTTGGTAAGCAGCATGGGATGTTTTACCTGATAATTCATCGCCTCCCGCTGGGCTTCAGGCAGGGTCGGACACAGATAGGGAATAATGCTGTGATAGCAGGCCAGCACGCAGTGGCGCCCGCGCAAACGCAGCACAGTGCCGTTTTTCAGGTAGGTCACGGCGACTCCATCCGCCGTGTTTGCGACGCCGACAACAGTCGCATCCAGCCGCAGGCGTACAGCGTTGTGCGCAGAATCGAGCTGTGAATAATCGAACTCAGCCAAAGCCACGTTATCTGCGGAGGTGGCGGGAGCTACCGCTGGAATCAAACGCGCAACCTGCAGCCGGGCGAGGCTGGCATTGCCATCCGGCCACATCGCGGCTGGGTAATCCCAGCCTTCCGTGCTCCAGCCCTTACCGAGCAGGTGTATTCCCGGCAAGCCTTCCTCCATGGCCTCGACTGCAGACAGCGCGCGCATATCGACACCCCAGTCACCGTGTTGCAGTTTGGCGAAGAGCTGTATTGCATCTTCCGTAAGCCCACCGTAACGACGCAGAAACTCCGGATAGGAAATACTGCGAAGGTAGGCCTCGGCGGCCTCGTCGTCGTATTCCGCGAGCTGGCTTTTTGTGAGTCCGTAAAATCGATTGAGGGACGCCCGGCCCACCTCGGAAATGGGCATCCGTTCGATGCTCGACGCATCCAGCTGCTCGGTCAGGTCGCATTTCAGCAGTAAAGTGCTTTTCCCATAAGTCTGCTCATCGAACCACATCGCCGGGCTGTTGGGTGCTGTCCAGCCGTAGTTGAACTCCATGCGCGCTCGCATCGCCTGCACGTCGACGCCGTGCGATTCCATGAAAGCCTTGACGGTATCGCTGAACTTCCACCACTCCAGATTGTGGGTTCCCCCCAGGGACAGAACCATGCGCCCGCCCTGGTGAAACTCATTCCGTTTTGCGTGGCCGCCGAAATCGTCGTGATTCTCCAGCAATAGAATCCGCTTCTGAGCGCCGAAGCGCTGTTGGTAATAGTGCGCGGCGGCCAGGCCGGATATCCCGGCTCCCACGATCACCAGGTCGTAATACTCGTCGAGATCAGCCGCTTCCGGAAATGACCGGCCCTCGCGAGCCAGGCCGTGAGCTGCCTCGTAAGCACCCGGATGCGAGCCGCGCAGACCCGTGCGTACGGGCGGATATATATCGGCAGAAGGCCCCGCCCCACTCTGGCCATCTGCGGCTATCGCATTGGCCGACGGTGCGAAACCCAGCGCCGAACCCAGGGTTATCGCAAGTGCGGCGATACCGGTATCGTGTATCAGGTCGCGCCGGGTGATCGGCACGTCCATCCCGAGTTCCTCGTCGGTTTTCCTGCTCACAGACTCAGCTTCCTGTTCATCGAAAACACCCCGTCACCCGGTTAAGCAGTCATCGCCCGCAAAGCTCCGGACAGGCGCAGGATAGCAGCCACTGGTGGCTTCCGCAGGGCCGGTCCGCCGCGCGGTGAATAGGATCACTATTCGCCGCGCCTTATGCGGTGTAAGACTTGCGCATGCGGCAAATGCAGCCCATAATCTCCGCATGAATAGCGGCGATTATAAGTACATCTGGCAGGCCAGTGACTGGCCGAACTGGCGTTTCGATCTGGCAGCACTGGCTGGGCCTATGGCTGAAGTCAGTCGTGCCCAAGGGCTATTGATGGGGCGTCTGGCCGACGTGGGCATGGCGCTGCGCGATCAGGCCAGTCTGGCCGCGCTCACCGAGGACGTGGTCAAGACCAGCGAGATCGAGGGTGAGCAGCTAAACGTCGAATCGGTGCGCTCATCCATCGCCCGCAGGCTGGGCGTAGACATCGGTGCCCTGGCCCCGGTGGATCGGCACGTCGAAGGTGTGGTGGAGATGGTGCTCGATGCCACTGCCAATTGCCATGCGCCGGTGTCGCGGGAGCGTCTGTTCGGCTGGCATGCCGCACTGTTTCCCACCGGCTACTCCGGACTCTCCAGAATCAAGGTCGGCGCCTGGCGCGACGATGCCAGGGGTCCGATGCAGGTGGTGTCCGGGCCCATCGGTCGCCAGCGCGTACATTTTGAGGCACCGCCCGCCGCTGGCCTCGAGATCGAAACCAGCCGCTTCCTCGACTGGCTGAATGGTGCGTCGAACGAGCCGCCGCTGCTCAAGTCCGGGCTTGGTCACCTGTGGTTCGTCACATTGCACCCGTTCGACGACGGCAACGGCCGTATCGCCAGGGCCATAGGCGACCTACTGCTGGCACGCGCCGATGGCAGCCCGCAACGTTTCTACAGTTTGTCGGCGCAGATCCAGCGGGAGCGCAAGGCCTACTACGACATCCTGGAGCGGATCCAAAAGCGGTCGATGGACGTCACCGATTGGCTCGCCTGGTTCCTCGACACACTCCATCGCGCCGTCGACCAGGCACAGCACACACTCGACGCCGTGCTGGCGAAGGCCCGCTTCTGGCAACGCTGGGCGACCATGCCGTTAAACGAGCGACAGGTGAAGTTGCTCAACAAGCTGCTCAACGGCTTCGAGGGCAAGCTCACCAGCAGCAAGTGGGCGACCATTGCCAAGTGCTCGCCGGACACGGCGCTGCGCGACATCAACGAGCTGCTTGCGCGGGGCGTGTTGCAAAAATCGGCTGCTGGCGGGCGCAGCACCAGCTATCAACTGAAGGATTTGATGTAGAGGATGTCTCCATATCCCCGATTCCTCCTGCGCAAGCGGCTCAACCCCGGTAGTAGCGCTGGGGAGTAAAGGGCATTCGCGTCACCACCACCGGCACCTGCGTGCCGCGCACGTCGACAGCCAGGGCGCTGCCCGGCTCAGCCAGCGCCCACTCGACGTAGGCCATGGCGATGGGCCCGCCCACGCTCGCGCCGAAACAGGCCGAGCAGATGGCGCCGACCTGCCTGCCCTGCCTATCGAGCACCGCCTGGCCCTCCCGCACCGGTCGCTTGCCCTCGACCACGAGGCCCACCCGGCGCAGCGGCGCCCCCGCGGCCATGCGCCGGAAAATCACCTCCGCCCCCGGAAAACCGCCCGGGCGCTCACCATCGGCCCGGCGCGCCCTGGAGATCGACCAGGTGAGTCCGGCCTGCACCGGGTCAATGTCCGGCGCCAGCTCGTGGCCGTAGAGGCACAGCCCCGCTTCCAGGCGCAGCGAATCGCGCGCACCCAGGCCGATCGGCTGCACCGGGGTGATCTCCAGCAGGCGTCGCGCCAGCGCTTCGGCCCGCGCTGCCGGTACCGATATTTCAAACCCGTCCTCGCCGGTATAGCCGGAGCAGGTGATGTAGACATCAGATCGGAAGAGCA
>JBFZEF010000015.1:0-3866 GCA_041307045.1 Halioglobus sp. | reverse complement strand
TTCGCCAACTCGGGCTACACCACGGTGGTGGTTACCGCGGTCTTCAGCGCCTACTTCGTGGGTGGGGTGGCGGGTGGCGAGGCCTGGGGTACGCTGGCCTGGACCGGCGCGCTGGCGGTCGCGAGCCTGATCGTCATGCTCACCATGCCCGCGCTCGGCGCCTATGCCGACCTGCGCGCCGCCAAAAAGCGCCTGCTGGCGCTCTCGACACTGGGTTGTGTGCTCGGCACCGCCGCGCTGGCCGGCGCGGGGCCGAACGACGTCGTCTGGGCCCTGGTGGCCATTGTGGTATCCAGCGTGTTCTACGCGTACGGCGAGTCTCTGATCGCCGCCTTCCTGCCCGAAATCGCCCGCGAGGACCGGATGGGCAGAGTGTCCGGCTGGGGCTGGAGCTTCGGGTATCTGGGCGGCATGCTCACACTGGGGCTGAGCCTGTGGTACGTGACGTGGGCCCAGGGGCAGGGCCTGCCCGCCTCGCAGTTCGTGCCCGTGACCATGCTGATCACCGCCGCCATCTATGGTTGCTCGGCCCTGGTGACTTTTGCCCTGCTCCGGGAGCGCGCCCTGCCACAGGTGCGGCAAACCAGGCAGGCCGGCCTGCGGGCGTCGCTGGTCCGGCTGAAAAGCACCTGGCGCCAGGCGCGCTCGTTTCGCGATTTCACTGCGTTGCTGGGCTGTTCGGTGGCCTATCAGGCGGGCATCTCGGTGGTCGTCGCGCTGGCGGCTGTTTATGCGGAGCAGGCGCTGGGATTCCAGCAGACCGAGACCATGATGCTGATCTTCCTGGTCAACATCGCCTCGGCGGTGGGGGCCTTTACCTGGGGCTATGTGCAGGACCGCATCGGTCACCGACCGGCGCTGGGCATTACCCTGGCGGGCTGGATCGTGATGACGGCGTTGGCCGCTGCGGCGACCGGGCCGGGCCTGTTCTGGGTGGCTGCGGTGATCGCCGGCCTGTGCATGGGCAGCAGCCAGTCGGCCGGCCGGGCGCTGGCCGGCGTGCTGGCGCCTGTGCAACAGCGAGCCGAGTTCTATGGGCTGTGGATGTTCTCAGTCCGCCTGTCGGCCATCCTGGGACCGATGACCTACGGGCTGGTCACCTGGCTGACCGATGGCAACCACCGGCTCGCCATTGCCTCCACTGGCCTGTTCTTTGTCGGTGGTCTGCTGCTGCTGACCCTGGTGAACGTGCAGCGCGGCATAGCGGCTGCGGCCATGGCTAACAGCAGGGCTGCAGGCGAGGCAGACTGAAGCGCTTGCGCCGGTCGAAGTGCCGGGAAGTCGCTCAGGCTTCTGTGGTGGCGAGGCCCAGTGCGATCGCGCGGCGCGCCTGATCGCGCATCTGCACCGCAGCGGCAAACGTCTCCATCTGCTGCGGAACCGCGATCGGCGCCCCGATATGCACCGACAACGCCGCTTTGCGCGGCCACCAGTGACCCGCTCCGAGCATCTGCCGCGTGCCGCCCAGGCTTACGGGGATCACCGGCGCCCCGGCACTTGCCGCCGCAAGAAAGCCGCCTAGCCTGAAGGGCAATAGCCCCGGCGCTGCCACAAAGGTGCCCTCGGGAAACACCAGCAGGGCCTGGCCGGACTGCACCACTTTGGTCATCTGTTGTGCGTCGGCCACGCTGCGCCGCGCGTCGAAGCGCTCCACGAAGGCCGCGCCCAGGCGCTTGAGGAAAGGCCCGGCCACCCACTGCTGTTCGAGTTCCCGCTTGGCCACGAAGGTGAATGGTTGCTCCAGCGCGGCCACCAGCACCAGTCCATCCAGGTAGCTCGCGTGGTTGCTCACCAACACGCAGCGTGCGTCGGCCGGCAGGTGGGCCAACCCTCGTACGTCCAGCGTCACGCCCGCCAGGCGCAACAGCAGGCGTGCGGCCCGCTGGCAGAAGCGCCAGGCCATGGGCGAGGTCGGCAACAGCAGGGTGACCAGCCAGGCGACGGGAGCCAGCAACCAGAACAGGATCTGGGCGCGAACGCCGAACAGCCCACCCGACAGGGACCGCAGGCCGTGTCCCAGCCGCAGCACCAGCGCGCCGCCGGCCAGTCTCAGCCACTGCGCCCTGACACTTTTGCCCGACTTCTCCAGGCCGCCCTGTTCGACCAGGGACCGGCACGCCGAACGCCGCACCTTCCCGCTGGATGTCTTGAGCACCGTATGCGGCGCAGCCAGCAGGATTTCGTCGGCAGGCTCCCCGATCGCGGCCATCACCGCAGCGGATATCGCCTCGCGCACGGCGCTGGTCTCGCGGCCTTCCCGCGGGTTCACTTCTGCCAGCACCACCAGGCGCTCGGTACCGCTGCGTGCATCATGCCTGCCGAAGACCGCCACGCAGCCCTTGCGCACACCTTTTACGGCGCCCACCGCTTCCTCGATCTCCTGCGGGTACAGGTTGCGCCCGCCCCGGATCACGATGTCCTTGACGCGCCCGGTGACGAAAACATCGCCTTCGGCCAGGTAAGCCCGGTCGCCGGTGTCCAGCCACTCGCCCTGATTACCTCTGAACAGGCGCGCTGTCAGTTCAGGTGCGCGCCAGTAGCCGGCGGTGGCTGAAGGCCCGCGAAACTCCAGCCGCCCCTCGACGCGCTCGGGCACCGCGGCGCCCGCATCGTCCACGATACGAATCTCGTGACCGGGTAGCGCCCGCCCGCATGCCACGAAACGCAGCGCCGTTGCCTGCTCACTCGGCACCGCGCGGCGCTTCTGTTCGAAGGTCTCTCGTTCGATAGGGTCGATGCGCGGGCCTCGTGCTAGCGGCGGAAACAGCAAGCCCACCGACGCTTCTGCCAGCCCGTACACCGGCGTCATCGCCGACGGGCGCAGCCCGCAGGCTGCAAAGCGCTGACCAAAACGCGTGACAGTGTCCGGGCTCACCGCCTCGGCCCCATTGAAAGCCAGCCGCCAACTTCCCAGGTCCAGCCCTGCCAGTGCGGCATCATCGATCCGGTTCAGGCACAGCTCGTAGGCGAAGTTAGGGCCAGCCGACAGCGTGCCGCCGTAGCGCGAGATCGCCTCCAGCCAGCGCCTGGGGCTGCCCAGAAACGCCAGCGGCGACATCACGACCAGCCGGAAACCCACGGTGAAACTGCCCAACCAGGCGCCGATCAGGCCCATGTCGTGGTAAAGCGGCAACCAGCTGACAAACACGTCGTCGGTCGATGCCTCGATGGCCGTGGCCATGGCGCGGATGTTGGCCAACAGGTTGGCGTGGGTGAGCGCCACGCCCTTGGGCTGCCCTGTGCTGCCAGAGGTGTATTGGATGAAGGCCACGTCCTCTGCCGCGACCGCCACGGCAGAAGGCCGTTGGCCCCGGCCTGCGGCGATCAGTTCCTCGGGTGTGCGGACCGCCCGCAGGCCCGGTACCCGGGCCTGGAGCAGGCGGGATACCGTGATCGCCTCCGCTACGCTGACCAACAAGGTCGCCTGCGCATTGGCCAGGATGCGGGTGTGTCGGCTTACATGGTCCTCGAGTTGTGAGGGGCGCGCCGGCGGGTAGATCGGCACCGGAATGCCGCCGGCGCGCAGTATGCCCAGGTAGGTATAAAAATAGTCTGGCGAGGTCGGCAGCATGATGGCCACCGTCTGGCCAGGTTGCAGACCGGACCGCAGCAGGCCTGCCGCCAGCAAGGCAGACGTTTCGTGCAGTTGCCGGTAGGTGATCTGCGTTTCAGACTGGTCGGCCAGGTAGACGATCTGCACCTGGTCCGGGTGTGCATCCACATGGCTGTCGAGGACTTCGAGCAGGGTTCGAGCCTGCGTCGACCATCCGGCCCCCGGGCGCGCAGGTGCGGGACTTGCGGCGTGTCGAGCAGGCGCTACAGCGGTTTCAGGGATTGGGCGCGTGTGACCCCGTTGCACTGCCTGC
>JBFZEF010000014.1:0-3805 GCA_041307045.1 Halioglobus sp. | reverse complement strand
AATCCATCATCGAATTACTGCAGAGCCAGAAACAGAACGTGCTGATCCAGAAATTCGTCGCCGAGAGCAAGGGGCGCGATGTCAGGGCTTTTGTCGTGGGAGACCAGGTGGTGGCAGCGATGCGCCGGGTGGCCCAGGGCCAGGAATTTCGCAGTAACGTCCATAGGGGCGGGCTCGCGGAGCCGGTTGAGCTGAGCGAGGAATATCGGGAGACAGCGGTGCGCTGTACCCAGATCATGGGTCTTCGTGTTGCCGGTGTGGATATGCTCGAGGCTGCTGATGGGCCGCAGGTCATGGAGGTCAACTCGTCCCCGGGACTGGAGGGCATCGAAACCTGTACCGGGCTCGATATAGCCGGCGCGATCGTCGACTATATTGCCGCCCAGGTGGATTTCCCCGAGATCGATGTGCGCCAGCGCCTGACGGTGAGCAAGGGTTATGGGGTCAGTGAAATCTATATCCCGGAAGGCTCCAATTTTGTCGGCCAGACCATCGCCCAGACCCAGCTGCTCGAGAGCGATATCAATGTACTGACCCTGTACCGGGGCGCCAAAGTCATTCCCAACCCGCGCCCGGACCGGGTGCTTGAGGCCGGGGACAAGCTGCTTTGTTTCGGCAAGATGGAATCCATGCGCGGCATGATCCCCCGCAAGGAACGGCGCAGGAGACGACCGACGGTACAGGAACTCGATCATTCCTCGGGCTGATGACGCGCTCCATGTCAGTGGGCCCCCTACCCAGGCGCATCCATCAGCGTAAGGGTAAACCGAGGGCGTGCTGTGTTGCCTGCATGCTCTGGCTGGCCTTTGGTGTGCGGGCACAAGCGCCGGAGGAGTCGGCCCCGGTCGCTTTATCCCGCTTCGAGCGGACTGTTGCCTACCTGCAGCGAGCGCCGGCTGAGCAGCAGACGGATTTCGCCCTCGCCGCCCTCGCCGAGCTGGTGGCTGTGTATATGGCAGAGGCGGACCTTGCGCGGGCGGGTTCGGCAAGACCGGAGGGCAGCCCTCGCCCGGGCCTGCTGGGCTGGTCCGTCGCGGTGGATGAGTATGCCAACCAGTTGCTGCTGGTGCTCGACGAGGTGGAACAGGGCCAGGCTGTCTCCCTGCGCTTGAGCCACCTCGGTCCGGCAGTTGTCGCTGTCGCCGACCGTGTGGTTATCCTGGGACATCCCCGCGCGGATCAGCAGGGAGCCTTTGAGCAGCAGGTACTTGCTGACTTCTGCAGCCGCCATGATTGTGGGACGGTGCCGACAGCGGCCGCAACAAGCGCCAGCCCCGAGCCCATTCCGGTAACCGTGTTGCGGGTGAACCCGGTCTGGGCTTTCACCGCCAGCGGCCAGACATGCTCCATCGACGAGCTGCAAGTGTTTTTCAATAACAGCAGCAACAGCAACATCGCCAACCTGCGCGGCATCTGCGAACAATTCGTGCAGGAGTTGGCCGCGCTTGCCAACGAACTTGCCGGGCAGCAAGGGTACGGTGTGGCGATCGACTGGGATGGCCTCGCTTTAACGGCAACCCCCGGGCGCCCGGAACACCTGGTGCGCGTCAATGCCGCCGGCGACTCGGTGCTGGTTACCGCGCCGCTGCTGTTTGCCAGCCCGAAGCTGCTTGCCGATATAAGGCCCTGGCTTGCCGCACGCGTCGGCGGCGAGCCTGCCCCCGCGGTGCGGCTCGATGCCGCCAGCTATGGCTGGCTGGAGCAGTAGCTCTGAGGCCAACGCTTTGCGCAGGCCGGTTTGCCGTGGCAGATTGAAGTTACCATCACCCAGACCACAACCGGGTAATGCAACGAAGTCGGCACAATTTCTGATCGCCCTTCCGACAATGCACAGTTTGGGAGTATTCCTGTGGAAAAAGCCTGTGCATTGACGCTATTCTTGGGCTAGGCCCCACTCGCAGCGAATATTGCCCAGAGATGTTGGAAGTCATACAGATCAATAGCTCGGAACTGCAGCTGGGTATGTATGTATCCGGTCTCGATCGTCCGTGGCTCGAAGTGCCGTTTCCGGTGCAGGGTTTTCGCATAGAGTCGCCGGAAGATGTTCTGCGTATCCAGAAGTATTGCAAGTACGTCTTTGTCGACAGTACCAAGAGCTCTGTGCCGGGAGGAAAAATCACCCGCAAGGCACCCATCCGACAGCGCAAAACCAACCAGCAGATTTTCCGGGGGCGCAGGCTCAAGCCATACGCGGATAGCGCCAGCTGGGGCGAGGAGTTTCCCAGGGCCAGGGCCGCCGTAGAGTCCCTTACCCAGACGGTAGATTTCATTTTCGCGCAGGTTTCCCGCGGAGCGGCGCTGGATGTGGTCAAGGTCAAGCAGTCGGTCGACCCGATGATCGACAGTATTTCCCGCAATCCGGACGCCTGCATCTGGCTGGCACGGATGAAGCAACAGGATTCCTATACCTACCAGCACTCGGTGGGAGCCTCCATCTGGGCCGTCGCCCTGGGCAGGCAACTGGGCCTGCCAAAGTCAGACCTGCGCTCACTCGCAGTCGGCGGCCTGCTGTTTGATGTGGGCAAATTGCAGATAAAGCCCGAGCTTTTGGGCGCCAATCGCAGTTTGACGGAAGAAGAATTCGCAGAACTGCGCGGCCATGTCGCTCGCGGGGTCGAGATGATCCAGGGCAGCGGTCTGATGAACAGGGACGTACTGGACATGGTGGCGCACCACCACGAGCGCCATGACGGCTCGGGTTACCCCGGCGGTCTGCAGGGCGACGGTATCCCCGTGTTCGCGCGCATCGCGGCCATCGTGGATTGCTACGACGCCATTACCAGCCATCGCAGTTACGCGCGGGGGATTCCCCCATCCGCCGCCATCAAGAAACTCTATGAATGGCGGGACCTGGAATTCCAGGCAGAGCTGGTGGAGGAGTTCATCCAGGCGGTGGGCATCTACCCGGCAGGCACCCTGGTAGAACTGTCCTCAGGGGAGGTTGCCGTAGTGGTCGCCGAGTACCGCACCCGGCGGCTGCGGCCGAAGGTGATGGTGTTGCTGGATGCCAACAAGCAACCCTCCGCAGATGTCGCAATAATAGATTTGCTGTCCCAGAAACTGACTGCAGACGGTGAGCCGCTGGAGATCAGAACCAGCCTGGAGCCCGAGGCCTACGGGATCGATATGGCAGCGATCAAGCTCTGACGGCGCCTTTGACGCGATGCAACTGCCGGGTATAGAACGCGAACAGTTTATCCGGCATTTGGGAGTAGCCGCCGGCGAGGCCAGGGCGGGACAAACCCATCTCGGCCTGATGCTGATCGACCTGACCAACCTGGCAAGAATCAATCATTACCATGGCTACGAGGCTGGCGATCGGATATTGCAACAGGCCTACAACCAGCTGGTGGCGCTCAGCAAGCTGCCACATTCCGTTTTCCGCGTGGGCAGCCATCGCTTCTCTTTCATCCTGGCGGACCTGGGTAATCCCGCGTTTATCGCCCTGGCCATGAACCGGGTGCAGCGATCCCTCGCCGCCGAGTTGCACGGCGACACCGGGGTGCTGGGCGTCGATATCAAGATCGGTATCGCCATCAATCGCCACGGCGGCCTGGATTTCATGACACTGCTCGCGCGTGCTGAGGCCTCCCTGTCGCAGGCTAAACTGGGGAGCGCGCCGCGTATCGAGGACGTGCTGGCCGAGGACAGCGACGGCCCGGTGCAGATCCGCCTTGAGCAGAGTCTTGCCGAAGCCTTGCAGGACAATGCATTTGAACTGTACTTCCAGCCCAAGATCGAGCTCGCCACCGGCCGGGTCCTCAGTGCGGAAGCGCTGCTGCGCTGGCAGACACCGGAGGGCGAG
>JBFZEF010000013.1:0-8410 GCA_041307045.1 Halioglobus sp. | reverse complement strand
GTCAAATTTGTCGTCAATGCGGACGTTGGCAGGAATGTCGATGCGGCAACACTGGTGAAAGATAACGATGCCGTGTTGTTGGCCACCGGCGCGACCCTGGCGCGAGACCTGCCGATCCCGGGACGGGATGCGAAAGGCGTTCACCTGGCCATGGAATTCCTCACCGCCAATACCAGGAGCCTGCTGGATTCCGGCCTGGAGGATGGCTGTTACATCTCCGCCAAAGACAAAAACGTCATCGTCATCGGCGGCGGCGACACCGGCACCGACTGCATTGGCACATCCTTGCGCCATGGATGCAAATCGCTCGTCAATTTTGAATTGTTGCCCAAACCCCCGGCGGAGCGCGCCGACAATAATCCCTGGCCCCTCTGGCCGCGGATCCATCGGGTGGATTACGGTCACGCGGAGGCGGCCCAGCGCTTCGGTGACGACCCGCGGGTGTACTCCATCATGAGCAAGGAGTTCCTCAAGGACGGTGACGGCAATCTGGTGGGGGTGATGACGGTAAACGTCGATCACCAGCTCAAGGAAATCCCCGGTACCGAGAAACGCTGGGAGGCGGACCTTATCCTGTTATCGATGGGCTTCCTGCAACCGGAGCACTACATCAATGAAGCCCTGGGGATGGACATCGACCAGCGGGGCAACTTCAGGGCCACCAAGGACAATTTCAGGACCAGCGTCCCGAAAGTCTACGCGGCGGCCGACTGCCGCCGCGGCCAGGACCTGGTGGTGCGGGCTATCAATGAGGGCCGGGAGGCCGCCAGGGAAATCGACCGCAGCCTGATGGGTAGCACCCAGCTGCCCTGAGCTGGCCTCTTGAAGCCGACGCGCCGCGACCGGGCGTGGCGGCTCACATGGCCTTGGGTGGCAGCACCGACTACACTGCAGTTAACTGATCACCATAACCGGAGAGTGCGAAAATGTTCAGTCATATCATGGTTGGAGCCAACGATATCCAGCAGTCGAAGACCTTTTACGATGCCATACTGGGTGCACTGGGGCACGAACCCGGTGTCCTGGACGACAATGGCCGCGTGTTTTATTTCACCAAGAGCGGCATCTTCTCGATCACCAAGCCGATAAACGGGGAGCCCGCCAGTGCCGGCAACGGCAACACCGTCGGTTTCGCGGCGGCAACTCCCGCAGCGGCCGACGCCTGGCATGCGGCAGGCCTCGCCAACGGCGGCACTGCCTGTGAGGACCCGCCCGGTATACGGGCAGGTGCGGCGGGGAAACTCTACCTGGCCTACCTGCGCGATCCCTCGGGCAACAAGCTCTGCGCCCTGCATCGGGTGAGCTGATCGGGGTAAAGCCCGCCTGGTTGTACCCGGGGCGGGCTGAGCGGAGCCTATGAGGCGTCGGCGGATGCAGTCAGCAGGGCTTGCTTGTAGCGCTCGTGCAGGATTCTTACCCGTTTGACGTAAGTCCGGGTTTCTTCGTAGGGGGGAATACCATTGTGTTGCTCTACGGCCCCGGGCCCCGCGTTATAGGCGGCCGTCGCCAGTAGGGTGTTGCCGCCATTTCGCTCCAGCAACCAGGCCAGGTAATGCACGCCACCCTCGATATTCTCTTCGGGGGATAGCGGGTTTCGGACACCCAGATCTTTCGCCGTCTCCGGCATCAGCTGCATCAGGCCCATAGCGCCCTTTTTTGACAGCGCCCCGGGCTTGAAGGCGGACTCGGCATGGATAACAGCCCGCACCAGCGCCGGATCAACCCCGTATTTGCTGGAGACCGTATTGATGGTGTAGCCATAGGCATCGAGGTAGAGCGGGATGGTATCCCAGTCCAGTGTGGACTTGGGGTTGCAGGCAAAGCAGCCGACGAGCTGGATGACCTCATACTGCCGGTTTACCGGGGCCCGGTCCGAGAACGAACGGGCGCCATATTTATCGCGGTACTTATAGATTTTTACCGATTGCTGCTGCGGGGTGGATTCCTGGCCAAGCGCGACATTGCCAGGGACAATAGTGGCACTTTGGGCCCCTGCGTGGGGCGCGCATAGTAATATTCCGCTGAAGACAAGTCCGGTTAAAACCTTCACGCCACCAAATCTCTTCATCGCCGTAGCCGGGATTGTATCCCAGCTTGCCATGCCCGGAACCGCATTAACCACGGGAAAGCGCAGAAAAGCGCAAAAAATTACCTTAAAAAGGTCGCTATGGGCGCCTCAACCGAGACGAACCGCAGGACCCCGGGCAGTCGCCTACGCCGGGTAACCGGTAATCGCCCTGATAGATTTGTAAAGCGGACCGAGCCTGCCATAGAGCCTGCGGTAGACCCGCCGGTAAATCTGCTCGTAGAGACGCGCGTTGGCCGCGATAGGGGTGAAGACGGCGCCCGGGTGGGTCATCCGGCCCAGGGCGGTTTTGTAATCCGGATACAACCCGACTCCCACGGCGGCGTTGATCGCGGCGCCCAGGCCTGACGTCTCATAGGTATGCGGCCGCTCAGCCGTGAGACCGAATATGTCCGCGGTGATCTGCATGGCCTGGTCACTCTGGGAGCCGCCGCCCGATACCTTCAGCCGATCGATGCTGTGGCCGCTGCGCTTCTCATGGCGCTCGCTGCCTTCGCGCAGGGCATAGGCAAGGCCTTCGATGATGGCGCGATAGATATGGGCGCGGGTGTGGACATCGCCGAAGCCAATAATCGCGCCCTTGGCTTCCGGGCCGGGTATTCGCAGGCCGGGAGACCAGTAGGGTTGCAGCACCAGGCCCATCGACCCCGCCGGCACCTGGCGCAGAAGATCGTCGAACAGCTCTTCGGGCCTGACCCCGCGCTGCGCCGCGAGAGCCTGCTCCGGCTGGCCGAACTCGCGCTTGAACCAGTTCACCATCCAGTAGCCGCGCTGCACAATCGTCTCCGAGTTGTAAAGGCCGGGCACGGCTGCCGGGTAGGCCGGCACCTGCCTGATGACTTCCAGGTAGCGGTCATCGACGGTGTTGTAGGTGGCGGTAGTGCCATAACTGAGGCTGCCGGTGGTCGGTTCCAGGCAGCCGGAGCCCAGCACCTCGCAGGCCTTGTCAGCGCCGGCGGAAATCAATGGAAGGCCAGCGGGGATACCGGTCTCTCGGGCCGCCTGTTCTGTAATCGACCCCAGTACGCCACCGGCAGGTACCAGCTCCGGCAACTGCTGGCGCATGATCGGGAGGGCCGCCCATTTCCAGTCCCGCGGGCTGCACCATTGCTGGCGCCTGAAGTCGAATGGCAGGTAGCCGACCTGGCTGGCGACCGAGTCGACGTAGCGGCCCGTCAGCCGGTAGCTGTGGTAGCCCGACAACAGCAGGAACCTGGCGGTGCGCTGCCAGATATCCGGTTGCTGCGCCCTGATCCAGTGGGCCTCGGCCTGGGTACGGAACGAGCGGACGTTGGCGCCCGCACCCGCCAGGGTGAGAACTGGTCCCCAGGTGCCCATTCCCGGCAACTCCAGCTGCTCGCGCTGATCCAGCCAGATGATGGCAGGGCGCAGGGGCCGACCGTCGCAATCGAGGTTGATCACGGTGGCCCGCTGGGTCGTCAGGGCGACCGCCTTGATGGCGGTACGGGGAAAATCCAACTGCGGCCACAGCTGCCGGCAGGCCTCGCACAGGCTGGTCCAGAAATAGTCGACGTCCTGTTCAGCCCAACCCGGCCGGGCGGAAAAAAACGGCTCGATCTCCACCTGGCTCTTGGCAACGAGCTGGCCGTCCAGGTCGAACACCAGGGCGCGGACGCTCTGGGTACCGTTATCGATGGCGAGCAGGTATTTTTTTTCGGCGCTCATACGACGCGCGGTCAGGATGGGGGCAGGTAGTAGTGCCGATGCCAGATCTCCCGGTAGCGGGCGAGTTCCGCCTGCCACCGTGCCTGGTCCCAGTGCAGCTCTTCGCAGCAGATGGCTTCCAGCGCAGGGAAGATATCTTCACCGCCCGCGCGCAATAGCGAGCCCAGTCGGGTGCGGCGCAGCAGCAGGTCGTCGAGGTGAACCACGGCCTCATTGCGCGCAGCCCAGCGACATTCCGCCAGGCAGAACAGCGTGCCGTGAATATTCGCCCGCTCTGCGGTTTCGGCGCCCGCGAACAGCTCTTTAGCTGCCGCACCGTAACGCCCCGCCAGGCGCAGGGCCCGGGACTCGTCGTCGATACCGATCGCGGCAGCGCTGATGCTGGTGTTGGCAAAGACGGCCTCACCGGGTTCAACGATGCTCAGTTTGCCGAGGGTACCGGTTGCCGCCTCGATCGCATCGAGGGCGATCTTGCGGAACGTCGTCAGCTTGCCGCCGGTGACAGTCACCAGGCCCTTGTCCACCCACACCGCATGATTGCGACGCTCTTTGGAGGGGTCCTTCGACCTGTCCGAACCGATCACAGGGCGCACTCCCGACCAGGTCGAGATGATGTCTGCCCGACCAATGGCGTGTTGCGGGAACTGGTCGTTCACCGCCTCCAGCAGGTAGTCGAGTTCATCGTTGCTGATGGTGGCCTCTGCGTCGGGATCTTGCCGGTGGTCCAGGTCGGTGGTGCCAATCACCGTCGACCCTTCCCAGGGGAAGGCAAACACCGGCCGCTTGTCGCGCGGGTGGAATATGGTCAGGCAATCCTGCACGGGAAGGCGCTCCCGGGCCAGCACCAGGTGGCTGCCACGCAGGGGCCGCACCCGTGTTTCCGGGTTGACCTCGTGCCGCAGCCGGTCCGCCCAGGTGCCGGTGGCATTGATGACCGACCTCGCCCGCAGCTCCACCCGCTCGCCGGTTTCAGCATTCACCGCCACCACCCCGTCCACCTGGTCCCTGGACCGGAGCAGGCTTTCGACCTTCACATAGTTCGCCGCCAGGCCACCGGCCCCTATGGCTTCCTGCAGGATGCGCAGTACCAGCCGGGCGTCATCAGTCACGGTGTCAGTGTAATAGCAGGCCCCCTTGAGCCCCGTGCTGTCGATCCCGGGAAAGTGCTGCTGTACCTCGGCGCTCTGCAGGAAGTGATGCTTCCTGATACCCGCCAGGAAGTCATAAAACGCCAGCAACAGGCTGAAAGCGACCCGACCCGGGAAGCGGCCCTTGCGCACGGTGAAGTAATAGCCCATGCGGTCGATGAGGCCGGGCGCCTCCTGCAGCAGCCGCTCGCGCTCCTGCAGTGATTCGCGGGTGAGCCCGATATCGCCCTGGGCGATGTAACGCAAACCGCCGTGTATCATTTTGGAGGAGCGGCTGGACGTTCCCCAGGCAAAATCCCGCTGCTCCAGCAGCAGCGCCCTGAGACCGCGGCGCGCGGCTTCGCGCAGGACACCGGCGCCGATAATACCGCCTCCGACAATCACCATATCCCAGTGCTGCGGGTCCTGCTGCAAGCTTGCCCACAGGCTTGCGCGATCGTTGAATGTCGGCTGGCTGTCGCTCATTCCCATCCCGTCCCTACGGCAATAACTTTCCGGGGTTCATCCGCCCCTGCGGGTCGAACACTTCCACCAGGCCGCGGATCGCGGCGATGCCCAGCTCGCCCTTCTCTGCGCTCAGGTAGGGGGCGTGATCCCTGCCGACGCCGTGCTGGTGACTGATAGTGCCCCCCAGCCCGACTATCGCCAGGGCGCCGGCGGCCTTCAGCTTCTCCCAGCGGGCATGGGTCTGGGCGTAAGTGCTGCCGCAGCGAAATATATAGGTGGTGTACACGCTGGAGCCCTGGGGGTAGATGTGCGAGAGGTGGGTAAACGCGTGCACTGTCTCCTGCTCCTGCGCCAGTGCCGTGGTGATCGCCGCCTCGATCACCGCCGGCGCACCGGGCACCCTGACCCAATCGATAGCCGTTTCCATGGTATCCACCGCAAAGCCCGCATCCCACAGCCCCTGGCGCAAATAGGGTGCGCGGAAACGGCCGTGTTCCCACTTCTTGCCGAGCAGCGTGCCCGTGTTGACACCACCGTAGCGGCGCGCGATACCGAGCGCCAGGCCGAGCGCCGATTTACACTGGGCGCGAGACCCGGTGACGCCGAAGGTGAACATGGTTTTGCTCGCGCCGGCGCCGCGCAGGTCCAGGTATTTTTCCAGCAGGCGGATGGCCAGGCCGCTACCTGCCAGCTTGAGCTGGGTGAAGGTCTCGATGGTGTTGCTGAGGCGCATCATGGATAACTGCAACCGGGACTGGGCCATGGCTCGCACCGCCTGCAGCCCCGTATTCCAGTCAGGGAAAAAAATCACATGGAACGATTCCTGCTCCGGCAAGGGCGTGATACGCAGCTTTACCTCGGTAATGATGCCCAGGCGCCCTTCGCTGCCCATGATCATTTCCCGCACATCCGGACCCGCCGACGACGCGGGCACGGTAGGAATGTCGAGCGTACCCCTGAGGGTTTCAATACGACCGCCGGCAAACAGCTGCTCGATACGGCCATAGCGCATGGATTGCTGGCCGCTGGAGCGGCTGGCCACCCAGCCGCCGACCGTGGACAACTCCCAGGACTGCGGGTAATGACCCAGGGTATAGCCCGCCTGCGCCAGCGCCGATTCCACCATGGGCCCGGTCGCGCCGGCACCGAAAGTGGCGATCTGGCTTTCAGGGTCCAGCGCGATCAGCTGGTTCATCCCCGTCATATCGACGGTCAACACCGGGCGCTCGCCCGCCTCCGGGTTGATATGGCCAACCACCGAGGTACCTCCCCCGTAGGGAATCAGGCTGACATCATGCTGTTGCGCATAGCGCAGCAGTTCCTGCACCTCGGCAGCGCTTTTGGGGAAAGCCACCCCGTCGGGAAAGACCCCGAAGTCGCCGCTGCGCAGGGCCAACCAGTCCGGCAGGCTCTGGCCCCGGGCATGGCGCAGGCGATCGTCCGGATCGAGGCTGACCGGCGCCTGCGGCGGCAATCGCGACGGCGGAACGCTGGCCAGGACCTGCTCCAGCGTGGCGTCGGGCAGGGCGGTCGCCGGTCCAATCAACTGTCGCAGGTATGCCAGTGCCGAACGATTCAGCTCCATTCCCAGGTCGTTCTGGTCGTCGCCCCAACCATTCCAGCGCTTCATGGCATCTACCCCACTTGGTCAAACCCGGGGAATGCTAACATCCGCCGGGGTGAATCGTCGCCGCCAAAATGACTGTGCCATAATCCCCCAGGGTTTTGACATGGACTACACGGGGCTATTTCATCATGCGCTCTACTCATTGGTACCTGGCGGCGGTGTTGTCTGGCGCGCTGCTGCTTGCATCCTGCACCACCGGCCGCCCCGTCAGCCCGGAAGCCGCGCCCGAGCTGAGCACCGGCCGGGTTGCCTGGCCCGCGGATTTGCAGGGCGCGAAACTGTACCGGATAGACCCCGCCGCCTCTTCCGTGCACATACTGGTTTATCGCGGTGGAAGCATGGCCAAAATGGGCCACAACCATGTCATCAGCGCGAAGGCGATCGCCGGGTATGCCTGGCATCACAACACCTGGGAGCGCTCCGGTTTCGACATCGCGGTACCCGTGAATGAACTGATCGTGGACGATGATACCGCCCGGGCAATGGAAGGCGCTGAATTTCCCCTGAATGTGAATGACGAGGCGAAACAGGGTACCAGGCAGAACATGCTGGGGCCGGCACTGCTCGATGCCGCGCAGTTTCCCTTCATCAGCCTGAAGTCAGTCCGCATCAACGGCGCAGCGGATGCCCCGCAGGCGCTGGTTGCAATACAGATCAGGAACCAGACCCGGGAGTTGACCATACCGCTGACACTGGAGGCCGGTGACACCAGCCTGCGGGCGCACGGCATGTTCGATATCAGCCAGACCGCTTTCGGTATCACGCCTTTCAGCGTGGCCATGGGCGCTCTCCAGGTCGTGGATGTGGTGAAGATCAGGTTTGACCTGCTGGCCTCGCCAATGCAGCCGTAGCCGGATCCCCGGGTACCAGGTTCACCGACCAGGAAATCGTGACTTTATTGGCCACCCATTCCGTGGAGGTCCATTCCCCCTGCCCGACCCCATAATCCAGCCGGTCGATGGATACCTCTCCAACAAGTTGGCCTGCAGACCCTGCCGCGTCCGTCGCCGGGCGCAATTCCAACGGCAATTCCAGCGCTTTTGAGACGTCGCGAATGGTCAACGTCCCCACGGCTCGATACCTGCCATCGCCATCAGCCTCGATTCGCTGCGCTTCAAACCGCGCCGCGGGGAAGCGTTCCGTGGCAAACAGGTCCGGCCCACGCAGGATCTCGTCGCGCTCGCTGTCGTCGGTGTCGAGGGAGGCCACATCGATCGCCACGATCAGCTCACCGCCCGCACCTGCCGCATCCGGCGGCCTGAAGCTCACATCGAACTTCCGGAAAACACCGCTACCCGTCGCGCCTGCCTGGGTAAACGAAAATTTCAGAGTGCCCTGGCCCGGCGCGGACACGAGATCGGCGGCCATAGCCGGCGATGGGCTTATGAAAACCGTCGCCGCCAAGCCCAGGGCGAG
>JBFZEF010000012.1:0-3441 GCA_041307045.1 Halioglobus sp. | reverse complement strand
CAGCCTCAGTTTTCACGTGGAAATCGATGACAGTGGCCGGGGCCGGATTGTCGTCACCTCGGAAGAACCGGTGCTTGAGCCCTACCTTGATCTCATCGTGGAGGCCCGCTGGCCCTCCGGTCGCCTGTTGCGCGAGTACACCGTACTCGTAGACCCACCGGTTTTTGACCAGTCCACTCCTGTGGTCTCCGCCAGCGCGCGGGTAGCGGAGGTCAGCGGCGTGCCCGAGCCCGCAAAAAAAAAGCAGGAAGTGGTCGCGACGACAGGGACCCGAGTTGATATAAGGCAGTCACAACTGGCGCCGGGGGAGATGCCCACCCGCGCCTATAATGCCGATACCGCGCGCGCGCCCACGGCGGGCACCCGCTACATGATCCACCGCGACGACACCCTGTGGCGGATCGCCTCCCAGGCGCGCCCCGGCAATGCCTCCGTGCACCAGACAATGCTGGAAATCCAGCGCCTGAACCCCGATGCCTTCATCGGCGGCAATATCAACCTGATCAAGTCCGGCTACATCATTTACCTGCCCAGCGAGAACGATATCCGCTCCGGCAGCCAGCCCGAGGCAGTAGCGGAAGTGCGCAAGCAGAATGAGGACTGGCGGCAGGGCCGCCCGTCGAGCACCAGCGGGCCTTCACTGCGCATTTCCGCAGAGCCGCAGGACGCGCCGGCAGCGGCAACTGGGTCAGTTGCACCGGCAGTGCCTGCAGCAACCGGCGCAGCCCGCCCGGAAATTGCAGTTGCAGCCGGAACCGATGCAGCCGAACTGCAGCAGCGCCTGGCCTCGATGGAGCAACAGGTAGAAACGCTGCAACGTATTGTCGATCTGAAGGATAGCCAGATAGCCGCGCTGCAGAAGGCGGTCGCCGGAGGCGCGACGCCAGCTGCCCTCCCTGCTGAGGCGGGCGCGGAGCCAGCTGCGGTTGAAGGCGAACCTCCCGCTGGGGGCGAGGTCGCCGCGGTGGCGGATGAGACCGATGTGACCGCTGCTGTGGATGCGCTAGCGGAAGTCCCGGCGGAAGCTCCTGTGGAAGTGGCCGAAAGCGAACCGGCCCTGGTAGCGGAAGCGCCGGCCCCGGTGGTGGAAGAGCCGGCCCCGGTCGAACCTGCAGCCGTTGCGCCTCCTGCTGCCGCGCCCGAGGAGTCACCGGGCTTTTTCAGCAACCTGTGGTTTGTGCTGGTCGCCATCGTGCTGGGTGTACTGGGCATGGTCTACCTGCGCCGCCGCGGGCAGGGGGGTGAGGCAGCCGAGGCAGAGCCGCTGGCGCCCAGGGATGTCTTTGCCGACGTTGAGCTGAAGGAGCAGGCGCTGGAGGTTGAGGATACCGCCGAGCCACTGGAGGAGGTTGCCGTCGCGAAACCTGGCCAGCGCGGCTACGGCGAGCGCAAGCATGACGAGTACGTTTCGGACGATGCCAGCGATGCGCTCGCCGAAGCGGAAATTTATATTGCCTACGGGCGTTTTCCCCAGGCGATCGACCTGCTGAAAAACGCGCTTGTGAGCGATCCTGATAATGCCAGCTACCGCTTGAAGCTGCTGCAACTGTATGTCGAAACCGGCAACCGACCCGCCGCCATGCAGCAGCTCGTCGAACTTGAATCCATTGGCGACAGCCAGAGTATTGCTGCCGCGCGCGCCGCGCTGGAAGGGAGCGAGGCTCCCGCGGCGCGGGAGAACTTCGCTACCGAGGGCAGCCAGCCGGACACCGATTGGCTGGCCGAGTCGGGCGAGTCCCTCGAGTCCGATTTCAGTGGGCTGGAGATAGAGGATGCCGGCGCTGGCGCTTACGAGGACGAACTCGACCTCTCAGCGGATTTCGAAGATGCGGAGTTGGCTTCAGGTCGCACTGAGGAGGACCTGGTTTATGCCGCCGAGAGCAGCGGCCTGTCCACCAAGCTAGACCTCGCCCGCGCCTATATCGATATGGGTGATGAAGACGGCGCCCGCCAGATCCTGGAGGAAGTGGCGGCCGAAGGCGACGAGGAAATCCAGGCCGAGGCGCGCGCTTTACTCGAGCGCATTGGCTGACACCCGCTCGCCGTTTTCTACCCTTCCGTTTCCGGCCGGCAGCCGGATCGCCTGCCGTGTGGAGTACGATGGAAGCCGCTACAGTGGCTGGCAGATCCAGCCCCATCTGGCGGTGCACACCGTGCAGGCCACCCTTGAAGCTGCGCTCAGCGGCGTTGCCGATGCGCCGGTGAAGGTGAGTTGCGCCGGGCGCACCGATACCGGGGTGCATGGCCATGGCCAGGTAATACACTTTGATGCCCCGAGCGAGCGCAGTGCCAAGGCATGGGTGCTGGGTACCAATTCCAGTCTGCCTGCCGATGTGCGCGTGCACTGGGCGGTAGGGGTTCCCGCGGACTTTCATGCGCGTTTTTCCGCCCTCGCGCGCCGCTACCGCTATGTTATCGCCGATACGCCTGTGCGCCCTGCGCTCCTGGGGGGCCAGGTCAGCTGGCAGCGCAGGGCGCTGGACCACAGGCTGATGCACGTGGCGGCGCAGTCACTGCTGGGAGAGCGAGACTTTTCTGCGTTCCGGGCCGCCACCTGCCAGTCCAGCGGGCCCATGCGCAATGTTCACTCCCTGGATGTCAGCAGGCGCGGTGACCTGGTGATCATCGACATCAAGGCCAATGCATTCCTGCACCACATGGTGCGCAATATCGCGGGCTCGCTGATGGCAGTCGGCCTCGGCCGCCAACCCCCCGAGTGGATCGGGCAGCTTCTGGCCGGGAGGGATCGCGGTGTCGCCGCGGATACAGCGCCCGCGGCTGGTCTGTACCTGGTTGAAGTCGATTATCCTCCCCGTTATGACTTGCCCTCGACCCCCTACGGGCCGTTGCTGCTGGGGCTGCCGTCGAATTGAGCGGCTGGACCAGCAGACAGGGACGAACCCTCTCTGTTATCATTCGCGACCTGTTTTTATAGCCCGGCTCGCAAGTGACCCATACCCGAATCAAGATTTGTGGCGTCACCACAACGGCGGATGCCGCTGCGGTCGCGGCCGCCGGGGCGGATGCTGTCGGTCTGGTATTCTATTCGCACAGCCCCCGGGCGGTAACGCCGGCGCAGGCGGCTGAGATTGTCAGGGCTGTGCCGCCTTTTGTATCCGTTGTGGCGCTGTTCGTGAATGAACCAGCTGAAAGCATCCGCCGTATAGTTGAGATTCTGCCGATAAACCTCGTCCAGTTTCACGGTGATGAGTCGGCGGAATTCTGCCAGCAATTCCAACGGCCGTGGATCAAGGCGCTGCAAGTCAGGGCGGGGCTGGACCTTCCAGCCCGCGCTGCGGCGTTTGCCCAGGCGCGCGGGATTCTGCTGGACAGCTGGCAGGAGGGCTTGCATGGAGGCACCGGCAAGACCTTCGACTGGGACCTTGCGCGGCGGCATCTGCCCCTGCCACTGGTGCTTGCCGGCGGCCTGGATGAACACAA